>CAKZKY010000066.1 GCA_937124575.1 uncultured Pseudomonadota bacterium
CTAAACCCTTAACCCCCCTTAATCCTCCCCTTAATTTAAGGGGGGAATGGTATGGAAGTACAGTTTAGGGGAAAAAATACCCACACGAAAGCCAGATGAACCTAAAAATATTTTAGCTCTGATGCCATACACAGCGAACTGACGATCAGACAAAAGAATTCTAACCGCAGCCGATCATTTCTATGGCGGGAGGATGACCCAAGAAGTTTTAGGAGGGAAGAGATGACTGTTAAGGCCAAACTCTCATTGAACGTCATGGTGATGTTAGTTGCACTTTCCGTCATTGTGATGGTTGCACTTTACAGTGCGAGAGCGACCAATAAGAACATAAGCGAATTAACAGAAAAAACCACACCCTATCAACTTAAGGCGCTTCAGCATCAGAAAGAGCTTCAGGCTCATACGGCTAACCTAATAAATTTGGCCGCTTCGAAAACGATGGAAGAGTTTCAAAAGACCGCACCCATAGCGACGGATTCCCTCAAGCGATTGATGGACGTGTCCCAAGAAATGGGAAGGCTCAGAGGCGAGCGGTCAAAAGAAGACCAGGTCATCTCAGAGATTACCAAAACCATTTCAGAAAAAACAGAGAGTAAAATCAGAGCCCAGGAATCGGCCATTCGGGTCGCTCAGCCCATTGGAGAAAACCTTTCAAAAAGCCTTACCGAGTTGAAAACCTTCCTGAGTGGGATTATACAAAAAGGTTCGTTGTCGAAAGATACAGGTATGAATAGTATAGTTAAAGTGGATGATCAAATTGCTCAACTCAATGGCATCAAAGATGGGATCGTGGGGCTGATCCAGATTACATTAAAAATTGCTGCGACCTCTGACAAACGTCTTGCCTCGGAACTGAAGGATCACGTTGGTAACTGTATCAAAAAAGTCTACCTGCCACTTAAAAATTGGAAGGGGAACGAAAAGAACGTTCAGGAAATTTCTAATAAGGCAGCCAAATTACAGGAACACCTCGATGGACTCGTCTCTCTTCAGATCAAATCCATCGGTAGTGAAGATCGGAGACAGAGAGAGATGACCGAGGCCAAGACCAGAGAGGTGGTTCTTGAACTGATGGACCTGCTGGAGATGGTTGATAAGGAGGCCCAACAGATGAATCATCAGTTCAAGGGGCATATTGGCGATATGTTGAGAGACCTTGACAGATCCAAGAGCACGAACGAAATATTGGCTTTGACCTCGGAGATGTCCCTGCTGAATGCGAGCATCATCTCCCACATCAATCAATCTATTCATGAAAAAAAGATGAAGGCCCTGGATCAGCAAATCTCCTTACTCCGGAATTTATTTGATGGTGCGAACAAAACCGGGGAAAAGATGAGAAACTTCCTGTTAACGCACGATTATGGAGATGGAATGTTTGCCATCATGGCCTATCAGAATACCCTGAGGGAGGTTTCCACCTCTTTTTTTGACAAAGGCGGCGTTGCAGAAAAACTGAAAACCACAATCCAGAATGGAGAGGAACTCGATCAATTAAACAGCCAAATGCGAACCATTGTATCCAAACATCTGGAAATCAGCCAGCAAGAGGTCTCAAAGGCCGGCATCAATCAGGAAGAGGTGGTTGTCACACTGAACCGAACAGCGCGGAGAATGGTTCT
>CAKZKY010000067.1 GCA_937124575.1 uncultured Pseudomonadota bacterium
CCCTTTTTTCTTCCAAAGATCATATTCGCTATTCTCCATTTTGGGGTCGGTTAACTACTTAAATAAAAATTCTATTAGGTTTTTTTTATTTGTCAAGAAAAAAATTTTTTATTTTTATTATTTAATTATCTCCATATCTTAACAAATTAGATTAAGATTAGTTTGTAAGTTTTGAATATATTATCTCTATTCATTCAGCTAAATTAATGCCCACGGCATTCTCATGAAAATTTAAGTAATTTCAAATAATTAGAACGATTCTGCCAATCTTTATCCCTTTTCAATTGATCAAAGAATCGTTATAAAATCCCCTCAGTTTCGAGTCGCAACGACTTTACCAAAAGGGGGGATCCCGCATTATGCAATATGGGTTCTCCCATTTAGCAAAGGGGAGTTAGATGGGATTTTCCAAAATTTTTAGCTCAATGGAAGCTCTCCTTTTCCCAGAGCTCTCCCTTAAAGCTTCTTAAGGTCTAAAATGGGAATCCGTATGGGAAGGTCCTCATAAGTCCACCGAACCATCCCAAGAATTGACTCACCCCATCCTTCGCCCTGCTCCACAGCGCCAGCCATTCGATTGAGAATTCTGTCAATCATTATTCCTTTATACTCTCCATTGTCCTTTAGAATTAAAATTTGTCGCTCTTCTGTTCGCTCCTCCTCCGGCACTGCGAAGAAGGGCTCTAAAGCGATCATACTCACTTCGATCCCTTTTAAACGAACCTTTGCCGCTGGAATGAATTTATCTCGAAGAGAAACCGGAAGCTTAAAGATCTTAAAGACCTTATCGCTCTCCACCCCAAACAGTTTCTCACCGATTTTAAAAATGGTGACCTCTGTCTTAAAAACGATCTCTTCCTGAGGCTTCTCCTTGGGGACTTCTACTGCCCTTTCATGGACGGCTAAATGCTGTTCCATCTTCACGATCATCTCATCCAGTTTTGCTTCGAAAGAGGCCATCTTCTGAAAGAGATCTTCATAGAGTTCTGGCCGAATCAGGACCTCCTCCTTCTTCTCTTCTCTCTCTTCTATCTTAACAGGTGCGGGTTGAGTGGCTCTGCGAATCTCTTCCAGGCAAGCAAACCTTGCTTCCATGCCGCCATGAGCCAGCTTTTTGTAAATCCCGATCTCAGGGTCTGTCTCCTTTCGCATCAAAAGTTTGATCGTCTCTTTAGAATCGAACAGGAATTGAAGGAGATGATGGCCGATGGCCTCTTCGTTTTGGATCATATAATCCAACACGACTGACATGTGATCTAAATGAGAGCCAATATCTTGATCGTCTTTGAGGATTCTTCTCAATTCGGACACTTCCTCTGCGGTCCTTCGAAGATTCTCACCTGTGATCTCCCATTCCAGGGAGAGGAGGTAGGTCTCCAATTTTTCAAGGGGTCCGGCTGGGGTAGCCATCATAGGAGGAATAGGCGGGATACCGCCTTCAGGCTTCATCTCCTTCATCCGGGGCGTTTCAATACGAATAGGGCTTGCCGCATCATCCTTAGCCCCACCCTTCTCCACAAAAAGTCGATCCACAGCTCCCTCGATCTCTTTCTCTAAACCTTTATCTTCTTCAATCTTTTTATCTGCCATCGTTCACCTCTCCATAATCTCTCCCTTGAAAACCCCATGCCATGCACAGCCGATATAAAGACGTAACCTTTTATAAACGATACGGGCCTCGTTGCCCTAACCGAAAGACGAATATCGAGCTTCTTGTTTCGATACGAGTATCGTCATCTATAAACGTAAACCTTTAAATCTCTCCTCTTATCTAAGAGGGCACCCTTTATTCCCCTCTTAAAATAAGAGGGGGTTAGGGGGAGTTAAAAACCATTCCCCTCTTAGATTAAGAGGGGATGAAAGGAAGCTACTTCATCTTTTGGTCCTCGAACATGACCTTTCGACTCACATCCTTCACAACCAGCTTGGTGATCTCCCGAAGCGTCTCAAAAACCCCATCCCCCCGCACTGCGCTGGCAGGAAACGAAGGCACCTTTAAGACAGAATTGAGATCCTTCTCTAACACCTCCAGCGGAAGAATCTCAAACTCAGTCCCGTCCAGATCGCGCTTATTATACTGGATGACCAGGGGAATCGTTCGGATGTTGAGCCCCTTCTCAGCTAGGTTTTTGGCCAGATTGATAATGCTCTCGATATTCTGTTTTCTCTGAACCTTTAACGAATCTGCAACGAACACGACTCCGTCCACACCCTTTAAGACCAGCTTCCTGGTTGCATCATAATGGACCTGTCCTGGGACCGTATAGAGTTGAACCCTGATATCGAATCCTCTGATTTTTCCCAAATTCAGAGAGAGGAAGTCGAAAAAGAGGGTTCGATCTCCTTGTGTATCAATCGAAACCATCTTGCCTTTGATATCCTCATTCATCTTGGCATGAATGTATTGGAGGTTGGTCGTCTTGCCGCAGAATCCAGGACCATAATAGACGATCTTGCATTGGATCTCGTCTTTACTGAAATTGATGAAGGGCATAGAACCGATTCTCCTTCTTTTATACCACCCGCTCCGGTCCCTCGATGGGAATCTCCTTCTTCCCCTCAAAGATCGGAATCAAGACTTGAGAAAGTTCCTCGGTTATCTGTTTAATTTTCAATCGTATTAACCCCAGAGTCGTCTTATCATCGAAAAGAATGACCATGATCACGTGCTGACCGACTGCGGTGAAATAAACATTTTCATTCTTTCCCTTATGGAAAAGAAGGGTAAATTCTTCTTCGCCTAAGATTTTGGCAATTTCTGCCGTTGCTCCGAAATTGGCCGCCATTAGTGCGGAAAGAGAGAAGATATCTATCTCTGTGGTATTTCCATATTCGGCGATCAGTTGTCCGGATCGATCAATCAACAGGACCGAATGGGCAGAGGACGATGAGATCAGCTTCTCCAAAAATGAGTTGATCTTTTTTAAATCCTCTCTGGTAAGGATGACGTTCATGGGTTCTCCTTAAGAATACCATTAAAATTGTTAATGTCAGCTCTATTTGAAGAGCGATGATCTTAAAATAGGAAGTCTCAACCCCACAGCCCTCTATAAACCCATTTGGAAATTTAAAACTACGTCCATTATAATGAATTAAAAAAAATGGTCAACAACTTTATTTTCTCCATTCCTCCTCTCGCGCGTTTTGCGGGATTTCCCCTCTTATTTAAGAGGAATAACATATCCCCCCTCTTTAACCCCTCCCCACCTCCCCTTAATTTAAGAGGAGGCTATTATCAATTTATCTTCTATCATACCCCCCTTATAGAATAAGGGGGGACGAAGCGAAGCCCCTGTTTAACAGCAGAAATGCGTTTTTTAAGGCCAATGGGTTAAGGTGACGGTAACGAAGCCCGTTTCGTTAGTCGGTAACGGTAAAGTGGTAATTTTTAAAACACGATAGACGTAACCTTTTATAACCGATACGGGCCTCGTTGCCCTAACCGAAAGACGAAGATGGAGCTTCTTTCTTCGATACGAGTATCGCCACAGATAAAGGTAAACCTTTAAATCTCTCCTCTTATCTAAGAGGGCACCCTTTATTCCCCTCTTAAAATAAGAGGGGGTTAGGGGGAGTTAAAAACCATTCCCCCCTTAGAATAAGGGGGTTACAACCATTCCCCTCCTTAGAATAAGGGGGGACGAAGGGGGGTTACAAGAGTGAGCAATGGGGAGTTGCCAAAAGAAATGTGCAATAAACCATCATTCCTTCTACCGAAGCAGGCCTCGTCACCGAAAAACGTGGCCATTGATGTTCCGTAACAACTCCTTCCTTCAATTCAGACATAAGGAGGAGGATCTATCAAGGCCGGTGTGGAAGGGGGTTTTGGGAGGGGGTGAACAACAAAGAGGGGTAAAATGTTCACCCCTTATATTTTTTTCTTGACATATAACACCTAACATATATAATAGGTGTTATGAACCTCAAGACACTTTCCTTCCATCGACAAAAGGTCAACCTTTTAATCCGAAGACGGGCACGGTTCGAGCGGGTCGCCATGGGGCGGTCTCCGATGGTGGCCGCTTCCTTTATGCCGCGGAGGCTAAGAGCCGGAGGTCCTGTCGTGTATTATCTTTCAGCTTCGATTGGGGGGGAGAGCCGGCACCGCTATGTTCGCAAAGGGGAAGTGCCATACTGGCGGAAGCGGGCCTTGGCATGGAGGGGGTTCATGAAGGCCATGGCTTCCTGGGTGAAGGTGAATCGGGAGATTGAGAAGGAGTTAAGAGAGATCGGGCGATTACGTTGTGAGCCGTTACCTGGAGGGGGTAAGGGTGGACGCAGAACGGATCCTCTTTAAGGAGAATAAGGTTGAAGTTCTAGGAGACTCAAAGACGGCAGGGTTGACTATCTCGATTTGACGTCTTGGAGTTTTCAAGATCGGCTCTTTGGGTTTTTGATCGAGGAGAGGTTTTTTGAGTGGTGTGGGTCAAGTTACCCTACGCCTCGGCAGAGGGAGAATATCCCGGTTTGGTTTCTTCTGGCCTGTGCCGTTCAGATGAAACTCCACCGGA
>CAKZKY010000068.1 GCA_937124575.1 uncultured Pseudomonadota bacterium
CAGCGGGCTTGACAAAAAAAATTTTCCTTGTTACCTGTATAGATAGGTAGTTAGGTAAGAAAAATTTCAAATTTAAAATTTCAGATTGCAGATTGTACCGTAAAACACAGAAATTCAATTTGAAATTTGAAATAAAGAATGAGGAGGGTTTATGAGCGATTTGAAGCGTTATCTGGTTCCATGGATTGATCAGGTCAAACCCTATGATACAGAAGACCTCGTCCTTGCCTGGTCTCGGCCAGAGCTCAAACGGATGATGGTTAATGAAAACCCCATTCCTCCCTCAGAGAGGGTCATTCAAGCCATCGTAGAAGCCGCGAAAATGGGAAACCGCTATCCTGACAATGGGCCTCGCCTGAGGGCGAAGATCGCTAAACGGTATGACCTCGGACCGGAGAATGTCTATATCAGCCATGGCTCATCCGAGATCATCGATATGGTCATGAGGCTCTTCGTCACGCCAGGAGATGAGGTGCTTCTTCCCAACCCCACCTTCTCCCTTTTTGGGATTCGGGCTAGAGCGGTTGGGGGGAAGGTTGTGGCTGTCGATCTCACACCCGATCTCCAGTATGATGTGGCCGCCATGCTCCGTGCTGTCACCCCTCGCACCAAACTGATCATCGTCTGTACGCCCAACAACCCAACCGGTGATTTCATCCCCGATGAAGATCTGATGAAGATCGTTGAGCTTGGAATCCCCACGATGATCGACGAGGCCTATCTGGAGTATCATCCCGAGCATGAGTCAAAAGCCCCTTTGGTTCGGAAATACAATCACATCCTTGTTTCCCATACCTTTTCAAAGGCGTATGGAATGGCAGGGATCCGGTTTGGATATGCCCTAGCCGATGAGGAATTGATCGGATATTTTCGAAAGATGCAGGTGCCCTGGAATACGAGTCTTCTGTCGATTGCTGCCGCCGAAGCGGCTCTCGAGGAGGAGGAAGAGTTGAGGCGGAAGGCCGCTTACAACAATGCAGGAGTTGAATATATCTGCAAGGAATTAGCCAAGATTCCAGGGGTTAAACCTTATTATTCTCATGGCAATTATGTGTTCATCGACGCCACGGATGCGGGAGCGACCGGAAAAGAAGTGGTTGACTACGTTTTTGAGAAGGCTGGGGCCATGCTCAAATGCTTTGCTCCTTTTCGGGGCAGGAACGGTTTTTTCCGTATCAGTCTTGGCACCCATGAGGAGAATTCCCTCTGTGTCTCAGCGATCAAGCGTTTCTTTGAAAAAAGAAAGAAGGAGAAACGGGTATGAAACCGACCCCTCTTGAAAAGTTGATGAAGACTCATCCAGGCTTGGAGATCTGGTGGGATTCTTCTCCACTGGTCTATGCTTCATGGATGGAGGGTGTCCTGAAGAAGGCCTCCGCTGAAAAGAGGGATGAGTTACAGGAGCAATTGAAGAGGCTCTACGACCCAGAGGCTCCTGGCAGAACCCTCTTTCGAGGTGTAACGACCAACCCTCCCCTTTCCCTGGGGGTGATCAAGGCAAGAGAATCGTTCGTGAACGAAATCATTCGCGACTTGATTGAAAGAAACCCTGAGGTTGACAAAGAATCGCTCTTTTGGATGACCTATAAGGAGATTGTCCGAAGAGGGGCGGAGATGTATCTGGAGGTTTTTAACCAGTCCGGATACCGGTATGGATATCTTTCAGGACAGGTTGACCCTCGAAATTTGACAAACAAAGAGAGGATGATTTCGCAAGCCCTGGAGCTGGCAAGCCTCAGCCCCAATGTGATGATTAAGGTTCCAGGAAGCAAGGAAGGGTATGAGGTCATTCGGTTTCTCACATCGAAGGGAATTTCAACGAATAATACACTCACCTTTGTTCTTCCCCAACTGATGGCTTGTGCGAAGGCGGTCAAAGAAGGACTGGAGATTGCCAAACAGAATGGCGTTGATCTATCTCGCTGGCGTTCTGTGATCACCCATATGACGGCACGATATGGCGATCTGGGAGATCTTCGAAAGGAGGCGGAGACGCTCCATATTCCCCTCTCCGAGGCGGATGTCCGTTGGGCTGAGATCGCCATTTTCAAGAAGGCTTACCGACTCTTAAAAGAGAGGGGATATCCGAGCAAGATGCTCATCTGCTCCATGAGGATTAGCCCAGAGATGGACGGGAAGAAACATTGCTGGCATTTGGAGAAATTGGCAGGTGGCGATATTGTATTCACCTGCCCACCTACCTTTATTGAGGGAGTGTTGGAACATTTGGACGGGACTGAATTCACCTCCCAGATCGATGAGGAAATCCCCAGATCTGTTCTCGATCGGTTATTGCGAATTCCCTATTTTGAGAGGGCTTATGCAGAGGATGGATTGACGCCAGATGAGTTTGTCTCACATACAGCCATGATCGCTACGGCGAAAGAGTTTTCGAAGGCAACGGAAGAGATGGTTGATTTTGTCGCAAAACAGTTGACCGCCCGCCCTGTTGGAGGTCCCGCATGATCATCGGAATTCCAAAAGAGATCAAAGAAGGAGAGAGGCGGGTCGCCATGACTCCTCAGGGAGTGGATGCCCTAGTTTCGCATCATCATAAGGTCTTGGTCGAAATGGGTGCAGGAGAGGGAAGCGGCTTCAGTGATGGAGAGTATGAAAGAGCCGGAGCCATCCTGATTGAGAATGTGAGGCGAATATGGAGAGAGGCTGATCTCATTGTGAAGGTGAAGGAACCCCAAGAACAGGAATTTCCTTTGCTCCGGCCAGGGCAAGTTCTCTTTACCTATCTTCATCTTGCTGCCAGTAAGGTTCTTACCAAGGCATTATTATCCTCAAGAATCGTTGGTATCGGTTATGAAACCGTTCAGGAGCGGGACGGTACGCTTCCTTTGCTCAGACCAATGAGTGAGATTGCAGGCAGGGCCTCCATTCTTGCAGGCGGGATGTGTCTTGAATCGAGATATGGCGGAAGAGGCGTCCTCCTCTGTGGCGCCTCAGGCGTTCCACCGGCCAAAGTGGTCATTCTCGGTGCAGGTGTTGTCGGTGCCAATGCCTGCAAAGTCGCTGTGGGTATGGGAGCTCGGGTCTCTGTTCTCGATGTGCGACCTGAAAGGCTCAGTTATCTCCATGATATCACCCAGGGCCATATCACCACTTTTATCTCCAACCGGATGACCATCAGCGAAGAGATTGCAGATGCCGATCTTGTGATCGGAGCGGTTCTTATCCCAGGCGCCCAAGCGCCCAAATTGGTGACACGTCAGATGCTGAGTCGAATGCGGCCCGGCTCAGTCATTGTTGATGTCTCCGTGGATCAAGGTGGCTGTTTTGAGACGTCAAGACCGACAACGCATGAAAACCCCACCTATACTGAGGAAGGGGTCGTCCATTATTGCGTTGCCAATATTCCAGGGGCCTATCCGAGAACCGCCACCTTTGCCCTCACCAATGCCACTTTCCCCTACATCCTTCAAATGGCAGATCTGGGATATGAGAAGGCCTTGACTGAGAATGAAGCGTTGCGTAAAGGGTTAAATCTGATCGATGGAGCGGTCGTCTGCGAAGGCGTTGCTCATAGTTTTGGAATATCTTGTATTGCCAATCCCTTTTCTCCTGTCCTTGAAAATCCCCCTCCAATATGATAAACCAGACCTATCGTCAGTCAGTCAGTCAGTTAGTTAGTCTTATAGTCTCATAGTTGAATAGTCATATAGTTGTTTGGTCTTTTCCACTAGACTAAAAGACGATTGGACTCAGCATCCATCAAGAAGGGTTTCATACCTGTTGCCTTACCACATTCAAAGGACAGAATCTTGGGAGAGAAGAGATTGATCATTGCCATTGATGGACCCACAGGCGCTGGGAAGAGTACCGTTGGAAAAGCCTTGGCAAAGCGTCTGGATTATCTCTATATTGACACAGGGGCGATGTATCGAGCCCTTGCCCTGAAGGTGAAAGAGAGTGGAATCGGACTTGAAGATGAGGTAGCCCTTTTCCAATTGGTCTCTTCGATTCGTCTCTCTTTTTCGGCCATAGGAGATGAAATGCATCTCTTCTCTAATGGAGAGGATGTCACTCATGCCATCCGTTCTCCAGAGATTAGCCGTTTGGCTTCGGATATTTCAAAGAGCAGAGTGGTGAGAGAGGCACTCGTCCGGATGCAGAGGGATTTTGGAAAGGCCGGAGGTGTGGTGCTGGATGGAAGGGATATTGGCACGGTTGTCTTTCCGGATGCCGATGTGAAGTTCTATTTAGATGCCGATCCAGAGGAGAGGGGGAGAAGAAGATTTCAGGAGTTTTCTGAAAAGGGACTACAAGTGGATTTGAGTGAAACCCTTAAGGAGGTGGTCGAAAGAGACAGGAGTGATATGAGCCGATCGATCTCTCCTCTCAAAAGGGCGGAGGACGCCATTCTGATCGATTCAACCTGTCTGCCGGTTGAGGAGGTTGTTGAGAGGATGCTTCGCATTGTCGCCGAGAAGAGGAGATGGGGTGAAGCTGATCGTCGCTAAGTCAGCAGGATTCTGTTTCGGAGTGAAGCGTGCCATGGAGCTTGCTCTTGACGCTACCCGGAAATATCCTGCTCCTCTCTATACGCTGGGTCCCCTTATTCATAATCCTCAGGCTGTCGATTATTTGGAAAAACAGGGAGTCAGGGTGAAAGACCGGGTGGAGGCGATTTCGAGAGGGACCCTCATTCTTCGTTCCCATGGCGTCCCATTGAGAGACCTTGAAAAAGCTAAAAAGAGACGTTTGAGGGTTGTCGACGCTACCTGTCCCATTGTGAAGAGAGCCCATTATTATGCAAAGTTTCTCCGCCGGAACGGATATCTGCTATTGATTGTGGGAGATGCAGAGCATCCAGAAGTGGAGGCCATCTGCAGTTATCTTGATCAAGAGGTGGAAGTCGTCGAAAGCCCAAAGATATTGGAGCGGCTTGGCCCTTGGAAGAAGCTGGGCATCATCGTCCAGACAACGCAGTCTTTTGGCCTCTTTAAAGAAATTGTGGCAGCGAGCCTCGAAAAATCAAAAGAGGTTAGAATATTCAATACCATTTGCCAAGCGACCACAATCCGTCAAAAAGAGGCCGTTGAGATTGCAAAGAAGGTGGAATCTATGATTGTGGTGGGTGGCTACAATAGCGCTAATACCCAGAGATTAGCCGCCATCTGCCGTCATGTACAACCCCAGACCCATCACATTGAAACAGCCGATGAGCTGGTGCCTCAATGGCTGCTCAACAAGGAAAGGATAGGACTTACCGCTGGGGCCTCGACCCCCTCGTGGATCATTAAAGAGGTAGAAGAGGAGATCTATCGGTTAAAGGGGCGGAAGCGTTAAAGTATTTGTGTTTTTTCTTTAGGTATGGTATAAACGATTGCATCATCTGGCAAAGGGGGTTTTGTTGAATGGTTAAAGACGAATGGGTTCCTGACTCGGAAGAGTTCAAAGAGGCCACTCCCTTAGAAGAAGGAAAAGAGGAGGGGATCAAAGAACTTCCCCGAAAGGAAGAGGCAGAAAATTTTCAGGCACTCTATGAGGAGAGTTTTAAAGAGATTACTGAAGGCCAGATTCTCAAGGGAACGGTTATCGAAATCACACCTGATCATGTCACAGTAGATGTGGGATATAAGTGCGAAGGCCAGATTCCCATGCAGGAGTTTTTAAAACGAAACCGGAAGCTCGATGTGAAGGTGGGTGATCAGATTGATGTCCTTTTAGAGAAGAAGGATCGAGAGGGAGGTTTGCTCATCCTCTCTAAAGAGAAGGCCGATAAGGTCAATATCTGGAAGGATATCAGCCGCTCTTGTCGAGAAGGTGAAGTGATTGAGGGTGAAATCGTTTCCAAGGTGAAAGGCGGCCTTTCTGTCGATATCGGCGGTATTTTTGCCTTTCTTCCTGGTTCTCAGCTCGATCTAAAGCCGGTTCACAACCTGGACGAATTGATTGGCCAACGATTGAGTTTTAAGGTCATCAAATTTAACCGAAAAAGGAGTAATATCGTTCTCTCCCGTCGGATTCTTTTAGAAGAAGAGAGAAAGGCAAAGAGAGAGGAGACCCTCAAACATCTCAAGGAGGGAGAGATTGTTGAGGGGACGGTCAAAAACCTAACCGATTACGGAGCCTTCGTGGATCTGGGTGGACTGGATGGCCTTCTCCATATAACGGATATCAGTTGGGGGAGAGTTGGACATCCCTCTGAGAAGCTTTCGGTCGGAGATCAGATTAAGGTAAAAGTTCTTCACTTCGATCCGGAAAAGGGAAAGGTTTCATTAGGATTGAAACAGGTTCTTCCCGACCCTTGGAATTTAGCTCTGGAGAATTATCCTGTTGGTGCACGCGTTCAAGGGAAGGTGGTCAACATCACCGATTATGGCGTCTTTGTCGAACTTGAGGAGGGTGTCGAAGGCCTGGTCCATATATCTGAAATGACCTGGGGAAAAAGGATGAAGCACCCTTCGAAGATCGTCCGCACTGGCGACATCGTGGAGGTGATGGTCCTCGATTGCGATCCTGTGAAGCGAAGGATCTCCTTGGGAATGAAACAGGTCAAACCCAACCCATGGGACATTATTTCGGAGAAATATCCTCCTGGCACCCGAGTCTTGGGAAAAGTGAAGACAATTACGGATTTTGGGGTTTTCATTGGATTAGCAGAGGGCGTGGACGGGCTCGTTCATGTATCCGAGATGTCATGGACGAAGAAGATCAGGCACCCAGCCGAACTCTTTAAGAAAGGGCAAGAGGTGGAAGCTGTGGTGTTGAGCATTGACCCAAAGAACGAACGCTTCTCCCTCGGAATCAAGCAGTTAACCCCAGACCCTTGGAAGGAAGTAGCTCGGAAATATCGAAGAGGAGAGATGGTCAGCGGAAGAGTGACCAATGTCACAGATTTCGGCGCCTTCATTGAGCTGGAAGAAGGAATTGAGGCATTAATCCATGTCTCTGAGATCAGCCGGGAGAAGGTGGAAAAACCTTCAGATGTGTTGAAGGTGGGAGATACCGTCTCGGCTATCGTTCTCCATGTCGATTCACAGGAGCGAAGGATTGGTCTTAGCCTGAAGGGATTGAAGGAGAAGATCGAGAAGGCAGAGATCGAAAGGTATATGTCCTCTCAGGGATCCACGTCCAATAGCCTTGGGGCACTCATTCAGGAAGAGATGGACCGCCGCCGCCAAGAATCTTCGAACAAAAAGTGAGCGATTCATTCTTAAATAACTGATAATCATCGTTCGTCAATGAGCCCTCATCCTGACCTTTGAGAATTGGCGATGGCGGCTCATTCCAAAACTTTCTTCACGTAAATATCTTTCACTATCTCACTATCCAAGGCGAGAGTCGTCTCTCCGATCTGAAGCACATAGGAGGGGTTCTTCTGATGCATCCGGAGAACGCTCCCAGGGACCAGTCCCAAGGTGCTGAGCCGGTCAAGGCGCTGGTGTGACCTTGGAGCGATGAAAACGATTCTTCCCTTCTCACCCAATCCAAGCTCCTCAAGGGGAATGACGAGAGGTTTCATCTCTTTTTTGAATTTGGTGCAACATTCACCCCTTGGAATTGGCTTTCCATGGATGCAGGTGGGTGGATGACCGAGAAAGGTACAGACGCTATCCGTCACACTCGGGCTCAGGATATGCTCAAACTTACATGCCTCCTGCTCCGCTTCTTCTTCAGACATCTCAAAAATCTCTAAAAGAAGCCTCTCGGTCAGGCGATGACGCCGAATGAGCTCTTTGGCTTTCTCCTCTCCGCGCTCTTTGAGGATTATGCGGTTTCCATCCACTTCAAAGAGGCCATCCCTTATCATCAAACGAAGGATTGACCTCGCCTCAACATCCTTCGTCTCCTCAAAGAGTTTGTCCAGATCCGAGACCCCCTTCTCCCTCAATGTCCAGATCAATTCGAGAATCTCATCGATTCGGTCCTCCTCAATATCTTTCCTGTTTCCCCATCTCATCCGATGGGGTCCACCTGGAAAATTCGAATTGCGATTCATGGTTTTTTCTTCCTCCATAACGTTTTGAAAAAATCTACCAGCGCAGAGCGTTCCTTATAAGAATATCCGCAATGGGGGCAACAGAGCAGATTGCATTCCTTCGAGAGGAGACATCCTTTGCAGGTCATCTCCGTACCTGAGAACCTTGTCCCACAAAGGGGGCATTGGTAAAAACTCGTTCCTTCCATTTCAGAACCCTACAATTCTAAGAATAAAATTTAGCAGGCCTCCCACTCCAAAGGCAATGGGAAAGATGACAGCGGATATGTAGAGGGTCTTTTTCCATCCCCTCTCCTTAATCATCATGAAGAGTTGGGCAATACAAGGGATGAAGAGTGTGATCGTCACCAGGCTGACCAGGATCTGGCGTGGATTGAGGAGTCCATCCTTGGCGAGGATGAAGAGACCCGCTGCACCATAGTCTCTCCGAAGGAATCCGACGATGAAGGCCTCTGTGGCCTTGGCAGGGAGACCAAGGAGATGAACGATCAATGGAGTAGAAACCCTCTCCAAAAGTGCTAACCCTTTGGTCTGATGGAGAGCGAAGAGGAAGAGGGTTCCCAGGATGAAGAGGGGGACTGCCTCCTTGAGGTACCATTCGATCCGGGCAAGCGTTTTTACAACGATGTTGCGGAGCTGAGGAATCCGCAGTGGAGGGATCTCGAGAATAAAATCAGAGCCTTCTCCTGGAAGAAGCCTCGCCGCTAAATATCCAACTGTGACCAGGATGAGCCCGATGACCAGAATCCAGGTGAGGAGATAGAAAATCGGAAGGTCTGAAAACATACCCAGGATGACGCCGAGCTGGGCGGAACAGGGAACTCCAAGGGCTAATAGCAAAGTGACGGTGATCCGATCCTTTTCCGTCTCCAGAATACGAGTGGTCATGGTTGCCATTGTGTCACAGCCCAGTCCTAAGACCATGGGCAGTACCGCTTTGCCGTTGAGCCCCATCCACTTAAAGATTCGATTGCTCATGACGGCCAACCTCGGTAGGTATCCCGAGTCCTCCATCAAGCCGAAGATGATGAAGAAACAGCCCACAATGGGAAGAACGATGGCAATGGCATAGGTGATGGCCATGGTGAAAATTCCATAGGGGCCGATTAGGAGATCCTGAAGAAGGGGGAGGGGTAGGTATTGGCGAATTAGTTTGGTTAGAGGCGGAATCAGCCATTCGCCAAAGAGGACTTCTTCCAAAAATTGGACACTGGTCTGAGCGCCAAAGACTCCAACAAACTCATACGTGAGAAAGAGGATACAGAGCAGAAAAGGAATTCCCCAGAATGGATGGATCATCAGATTTCCGAGAGAAGTGGCGAAGGTTCTTGGAATCTTCTCGGCCGATCTTCCCACAAGGGAGAGAATCTCATCCGCCTTTCGAAGACGGGCCTGATTGATCAGGTATCCGATGGGATCACGAAATCGAGCCTGGACCTCATACCGAATCTTTTCTATTCGACCGATATCCTCCTCGGGTAGATTCTGGTAGAGCCATTCGATAAGGCTTTCGTCACCAGCCAGAAGCATCAGTGCGAGAGACCGTTTAGAGATGGGAATCTCAGGGAGGATCGAAGTGATACGGGATATGCCATTCTCAATCGCATCGGGATAGGCAATGTCAGGAGAGGGGGGAGGATGGGAGGCGAGGTTTTCTTTTATCTTTTCCAAACCTCTTCGCCGAGTGGCTATGGCTTTGAGAACCGGCATTCCAAGAATTTCGGAGAGTTTTTTCGGGTTGACGTCAATCCCCCAGCTTTTGGCTTCATCCCACATGTTGAGGACAACGAGAAAGGGAAACCCCATCTCGAGGAGTTGGAGAGAGATAAGGAGTCCTCGTCGCAGATTCTTTGTGTCCATGACCTGAAGCAGATGGGCGAAAGGTTCTTTAAGAAGAATGTCGCGTGTGACCTTCTCATCCTCTGACGTAGGGATGAGGGAGTTGATTCCTGGAGTATCGACCACTTGAAATCGTTTCCCTTTTATGGACATCGTGCCGGTGGCCACTTCGACCGTAGTTCCAGGGTAGTTAGAAACGGTGACATATTTGCCCGTAAGATAGTTGAAGATAACGGACTTTCCCACGTTGGGATTGCCGATCAGGATGACTCTTTCGAGCCGGTGATCTTCAGATTCCGTTTTTTTTCTATAGGGAGCCATCAATCCTTTCTCCTAAGAGAAGGTTTCTTTCTACCACATGAATTGCAGTAACCATAAAGTTCCATTCGGTGCTGGAGGATGTGGAAACCATTCTGCTGAGCGATTCGGTTTTGCAGGGATTCGAGGACTTCGTCTTCGAATTCAACGATCTTGCCACACCCTAAACAGATGAGATGGTCGTGGTGCGTTCCCTCCTGAGTTGGCTCATATCGGGTCTCTCCATCGGCAAATTTCCGCTGGGCAGCCAGACCCAGTCGGGTGAGAAGCTTAAGGGTTCGGTAGACCGTGGTGTAGCCAATCTTCGGGTCCATCCGGGCGACTTGGGCATAAATTTGGGCGAGGTTTTTATGACCGGTGGAATTGAGAAAGACATCAATGATCTTGGCTCGCTGCCGGGTGGACTTTAGGCCTTCTTTGGAAATTCGGGTCTTGAATTGTTGAGCCTCCACAGGCTTTTCCCTTTTTGAAATTGAATTTCAATTTCATTATAAGGGGAAGCCCTTATTTTGTCAAGATTGAAAGTCATTGACCCTACGGCTGGGTCTCTGTTAAGTAATGGATTGGAAGGAGGTTCTATTCGGGGTCCATGTGTCCTTTTGAAAAGGTTGTCACCCACAACGACTTTGATGGGATCGTGAGTGGAGCGATTTGTGCCCGAGCATTGGGGGTAGGAAAGATCCTCTTTGCCGGTCCCATGACGATCCTAAAGTCCCAGATCACAATCACTGAAAGAGATGTGGTCTGTGATCTTCCCTATCCCCTTCAGTGTGGGCTCTGGTTTGACCATCATGAGGGAAACCTTCAGGAGCTGAGGTATCGAAAGATTGATCCTGCATCCATTCCCGGGCGGTTCGACCTGAAATTGAGCTGTAGTCGGGTTGTTTTTGAATATTTCTCAGAGCAGATGGAGATCCCCTTTCACTTTGCACAGGCGGTTGATGAAGCCGATCACATTGATGGTTTTACATACGCCTCCATCGAAGATTGGCGAAAGGAGACTCCTGGAAAGATCATTGACCTCACCCTGAAAGCTCGATTTTCATCTCTGGAGGATCAAACTTCCCATATGAAAAACCTGGTTCGGGAACTCCGGGACCGTCCGATTGGAGAAGTGGCTCGACTCGATTTTGTCCAGAAGAGGCTGAAACAGTATCGGGAGGAAGAGGGACAGATGTTGAAGATCATCCGGGACTCCTCCTATTTCATCGAACAGGATAAGAAGCGAGAGGTCGTTGTCATCGATCTTACCTCTTATCATCGTAAACCCCATCTCATTAAGAATCTGGCTCTTCTGATTTATCCAGAGGTCTTAGGTGTTTTGGAACTCTATAACCTGATCGAGCAGGGAGTGAAGAGCAACCACCTCTGTTTTTCCATGTCTCTTTCCATACACGGTAATCGCCAGAATATCAAGAAGGACATCGGGGAGATCATGAGGACACTCAATATCGGAGACGGCCATCCAGGTGCGGCTGCCGGACAGGTCCGATGCCGATCCAAACAGGAGATGCTGAAAAAGAAAAAAGAGATCATAAATCAGATCTTTAAGCTCTGGTCCAATCCATAAGAAATTGGAGCCTTTTTTAATATAAGGCTTTCCATTTTTTCAAGGTGCATCCATTTATCCCCTTACTGTTTTCTCGTGTGAAGCTCAGTTTCT
>CAKZKY010000069.1 GCA_937124575.1 uncultured Pseudomonadota bacterium
GTTGCTTCCAGCGGTGGAGGGTTGCTTGAGACCCCGTGGTATTAAGACTTCGAGTCAGCCTTTGAGCAATTCGTTTGAGCGTGCTATTGTATTGAACGATCCCGGCCACGGCCTCTGAGATGAGGGATTGGGTAGCTCGTTGGTATCGTTCGATCCCAGGGATAGGAAGAGCCAAACCCTTATGAGAACAACCTGGGTTGCGGCATTTGGCACAAATCATCCGGATCTTCAATATTAAAGGACGTTTTAAATGAGGGGCTTTGACCGTCCTCCAGTACTCCGTCTCTTTGACAAAAGGTTGTTTCAGTCCACAATAAGGGCAAATGACGTGAGTGGGGATGCGGGATTCTAATATTTGAATCGAATGAGGATCTGCCATAAGAGTTCCTCCCCTTTTTGGGAAGAAACTCTACCATTTTGAAACTCCTTTAATCATCCGGCGAGTAATTTGGGACAGAGGGAAATCATTATCCTTATCAATGGGTAGAAAGAAATTTTAGCGAGTAAAGTGGGACAGACCCAAATTTTTGAGATTTCAGAAAAACCCAGAAATCTTTGACTACTCCTTGTCTTTCGATAGGCAGAGATTATGATTCGACCAAACAGATTGGAGTGCAATTGAAATTGAAAAAACCTGTAGAATCGTTTTTTGTAATCTTTGTGATCAGGGAGGGAAAAGGAGTTTTTCAAAGTTCTCTTTATTGGTCTTTTTCGTTTGCCTAACTGTCTTGATATTGGTCGGAGCAGAATTTGAGATTATGTCGAAAAGTAATCTTTGGGGGTTAGCTCATTAGAGGATAGATGTGGATTTCCCTGCACTGTTCATGAGGATGTCGAGATGACTAAAAGTTTCCATCGTTCATTGGGGTGGCGAACGCTGTTCCCCCAGCAGCCCGAATCTTTTCAGCCACAGCTTCAAGCTTTGCCTGGTTTCTCGAGACAAACACCGTTTTTGCCCCTTCTTTCGCGAAAGCAATCGCAATGCTCTTTCCGATTTCCGATCCAGCACCTGTGATGATATCAAATCGTTCCAATAATAGACTCATGTTTGACTCCTAACAATTCAACTTCTCACGTTTTTAACCGCGCAATAGACACCTTCTCCATCCATCCCGGGTTTGAAACAGAGATTGTCTGATCTGCATTCCGAACGGTGACGGCCCCCCGCCTTCCAGCGATTGATGAGGTCCGGTTCCCTGATCAAAGGTCGGCTCATGGAAATGTAGTCGGCCGTTCCCTCTTCAATGAGCCTCACCGCCACCGCAAAAGATCGAATGCTGCCTACTAGGATCAGCGGAATCCTAATCTCTTTCTTCATGGCCCGTGCCTCTTCCTGAAAATAGGCCTCTTTCTCTTCCGAATCAATTCCGGAGCGGCTGGGAGAAAGTTTGCCGCCCGTGATGAAGCCACCGCTCAGCTCAATGGCATCGAGGCCAGCTTCTGCCAGCCACTTGGCCACTTGTATCGATTCCTCCAGGCTCATTCCGTTTTCAATAAAATCCTTGCAGTTCAGTTTAATGAATATAGGATAGTCTTGACCCACGACCTTTCGAATGGCTTCGTATATCTGAAGATGAATCCGTGCCCTATTTTGATTCGTCCCTCCATATTCATCCTTCCGTCTATTCAGGGCAGGAGAAAGAAACTGGCTGAGCAGGTAGCCATGGGCTGAATGGATTTGAACCCCATCAAAACCAGCGACCTGGGCTCTTCGAGCCGCATCACCAAAGGCACGAATCAATTCAAGGATATCCTCTACGTTCATCTCCTTTCGAGGTGAGGAGGCGAGTCCTTCGAAATTGGACGCCACAAGGGGCGGTTGTCCGGTCAGCTTTTTCATCGCAAAATTCCCGGCATGGGCTAATTGTAGGACGATCTTGCTGCTGTTTTCATGGACCGCATTCGTCATTTCCTGAAGTCCCGGGATGAGATCATCTTTGTAGATTCCAAGTTGAAAGGGAGAGGCTTGACCATCCGGTCTGACAAAGGCATGAGAGCTGATGATCAACCCCACTCCGCCTTGAGCCAGCGTCTTCATCGTTTCGATCAGTCTCGGGGTGACTGCTCCCTCTGGAGTGGCCATTCCTTCCCAGGTCGCCGACCGAATAAAACGGTTCGACAACGTCATTCCGTTGATCCTGCTCGTCTCAAAAAGTTTACTCATTTACAATACTCCAATCAATCAACCACTAAACTTCGATGATATTGAACTGTTCCTGGTGAAAACCGGACTTGGCTTTGATAACGATTTTCTTTTTGAGCTTTTTCTCTAATTCCTCCACCCTTGCCCGCTCCTCTTCAAAGAGTAGATCCGCGACATCCGGATGTGCCTCGACGACAATACTATGACCTCCCAATTCAGAAGAAGTCCGCTCAATTTCACGGAAGATGTCATAGCAGACCGTGATCTTCGATTTGACATAGCCCGCCCCTTCACAATAGGGGCAAGACTCCCCAAGGACCCTGGAGATATTCTCCCTTGTCCTCTTCCGGGTCATCTCCACCAATCCCAGTTCAGAGATCTTAAAGATATTCGTCTTCTGACGATCTTTTTTAATGGCCTCTTCAAGAGCCTGATAGACCTTCTCTTTATCCCCCTCTCTTTCCATATCAATGAAATCGATGATGATGATTCCTCCGATATTCCGGACCCGCAACTGGTAAGCGATCTCTTTAGCGGCCTCGAGGTTTGTCTTCAGGATCGTATCAGCAAGATTTCTTTTGCCTACGTATCGGCCTGTATTTACATCAATGACCGCCATGGCTTCGCTAATATCAATCACGATGTAGCCTCCTGATTTGAGCCAGACCTTTCGCCCCATAATTTTGTCGATCTCCATTTCGATTCCATAGGCATCGAAGATGGGCTCTTGCTCCTCGTAGAGGAGGATCTCATATTTCTGTTTGGGCATATAGGTGTTGATGAAGGAGACAATATTTTCGTATTCCTCTTTCGAATCAATGATGATCCGGTTGATCTGTGGAGAGAGGAGGTCTCGGATCATACGAAGGATCAAGGTCAGATCACTGTGGAGGAGGGAGGGAACAGAGGCATTCTCTCTCTTCCGTTGGATGTTTCCCCAGATTTGGGTGAGAAACTCCAGATCGTTTCGAATCTCTTCAGATTCCGCTCCCTCGCTCGCCGTGCGGATAATAATGCCACCTGTGGGAGGTTTGATCGATTGTGCGATCTCCCTCAATCTCCTTCGCTCCTTCTCGTCCCTGATCTTTCGCGATACTCCGATATGATCTACGGTGGGCATAAAGACGAGGTATCGGCCAGGAAGCGTAATGTGGGAGGTGATCCTGGTCCCCTTGGTGCCAATGGGTTCTTTGGCCACTTGCACCAATACTTCCTGTCCCTCAAATAGAAGATCTTGGATCTGCGAGGGAGTATTGAGATAGTTGTTTATCTCTAATCCAAAAAAACCCATCTCCTCATACTCTTCCATTCCGGCGTAGACATCGGTGACATAGAGAAAGGCGGCTTTCTCCAACCCGATGTCAACGAAGGCGGCCTGCATGCCTGGTAAAACCTTGACGACTTTGCCCTTATAGATATTTCCAATGATTCCCCGGTCCCTTGTACGCTCGATGTGGAGCTCGGCAAGGACCCGATCTTCTAATAGGGCAACCCTTGTCTCCTGGGGTGTCACATTGATCACAAGTTCGTTGGCCATAAGAGGCTCCTTTTAAGTCGCAAATCCGAAATTCGAATATCGAAACCCGAAACAAATCCGAATTCTCAAAATTCAATTTTTTAAACACTCATTGGTTCGAACATTTGAAGTTTGGTCATTTGGGATTGTTTCGAATTTCGTGCTTCGGATTTCGAAATTTATTCTACTTTGATGACCCTGCATTGAACCAGCGCCTCTCCCTTGATTCCCAGCAGGGCTTCCAATACTTCAAGGGGTTTTGCTGTCTTTCCGCCAAGGCTTCTGAGGACAATCTCTAACCCCAAACCGGTCATGCCACTTGATGGCTCATTCTCTTCTTTCACTTCGGCCTTCTCAATCAGAGGAAGTAGATCTATCCTCCTTCTCTTTTCTTTTCTCTCCTGCAGGATGAAGAGTTCCTGTTTCTCCATAGACTGCTTCAGTCTTAATTCTGCCTCCTCTTTTGAGAGAAGATGATCCAGAGAGATCCAGTATGTTGACCGGTGTGGATCGAATGAAGGGGGAAGGGGAAAGAGAGCGTCCTTAACCTCCGTAACTTCAATTCCCTCTGGAAGCGTCTGATTAAGCTTTCCCTTCAATTCCATTGGGGAGAGCCTCCCCTCCAATTCAATCTCAACGATCTCCTTCAGACTTTCGACTCCTACTGGAAGGGCTCTCTCAAAGATGACCCTCGGCATCGGATGAAATCCTTCAGAATAGTAGAGTGGAAGGCCAGCCCTTTTTGCAGCTCGGTAGAAGAGATGTGCCAGTTCGAGATGGCTAATAAACCGAATGTCCCCTTTTTTTGTAAAGGTTAATCGGAACTTCATCCGGAGGCCCTTCTTCCTGAGGGTGCTCTTCTTCTTTGAGGTTTCAATCTCGATTGGACGGCCTTCTCTGACAGCGATCTCTTTCCCATCACAGAGATTGCAGCGATGACAGTCTCCGACTCGACAGGCAGGGCTGAGCTTTTCCTCCAATGCTTTCTGATATTCCTGCCATAAGAAGTCGGTTTCGACTCCTGTTTCGACAAAGGACCAGGGAAGAGGTTCTTCATATCTCCTTTTTCGTAGATAGAATTCTAATTCAAGAGAGGTCTTCTCAAAAGCCTTCTTCCAGAGATCGTAGCGAAACTGGTCGCTCCAGCCATCGAACCGACATCCCAGGTGATAAGCTTCAACCAGAACCTTCGATAAATTTCGATCTCCCATCGAAAAAACTCCTTCGAGGAGACTGAGATGGGGGTCCTGCCATTTGAAGCGAATCTTCTTTCCCCTCAAATTTTCCTTTAAAAATTGAAGTCTCTCTTTCATGGTATCGAGAGAGATCTGTGCTTCCCACTGAAAGGGAGTATGGGGCTTGGGCACAAAGGTAGAGACACTCACGTTGATCTGTGGATGAACCCGTTGCCGTTCTCCCAAAGAAGCGATCTTCCTGGAAAGATCGATGATGGACCTTAAATCCTCTTCCTTCTCTGTGGGAAGGCCCATCATGAAGTAGAGTTTGAGATTCTTCCAGCCCATTGAAAAAAGTTCTCTCACTCCTTCAAAGAGGGTGGCTTCATCCAGCTCCTTATTGATCACCTTTCTGAGCCTTTCGCTTGCTGCCTCAGGAGCGATGGTGAATCCAGTCTTTCTGACCCGTTTTACCTCCTCTGCAAGATGGCCCACAATAGTTTCGATTCTCAAGGACGGAAAGGAGACAGCTATCCGGTTGGACTCGAGTCTATCCATCAGCATTGAAAGAAGGGGACCGATGGAAGAATAGTCTCCTGCGCTGAGAGAGAGTAAGGAGATCTCTTCATAGCCTGTCTGTTTCAACGAAGTATTGAGAATTTCCATAATGGTTTCTGGCTCTCTCTCCCGATAAGGCCGGTAGATGAATCCTGCCTCACAGAACCGGCATCCCCGTTTACAGCCCCGGGCGATCTCCAGATTGAGGCGGTCATGAACCACCTTCATATAGGGAACGATGGGGCAGAGAGGGAAAGGGGCGCCGTTGATGTCAGGGATGATTCGTTTCCTTATTTTTTGTCCCTGATGGAAAGCTGGGACATAGACGCCATCGAGATTGGAGAGGGTTTTTAAGAGATCATCCTTCTTCGCCTGAGCCTCTTTCCACTGGATGGCTAAATCGCAGATCTCAAGAACGACCTCCTCCCCATCTCCGATGACAATGGCATCGAAGAATTCTGCCACAGGCTCAGGATTGAAGACGGTCGGTCCTCCGGCGATGATCAGCGGAAACCGCTCATCCCTGTCTCTTGAAAGGAGAGGGATGTCAGAGAGATCGAGCATATTGAGGAGATTGGTGAAACAGAGCTCATACTGCAGGGAAAATCCAAGGATATCGAACCGACTCAGAGGGGTGGACGATTCAAGGGAAGAGAGAGGAATTCCCTTCTCCCTCAGGATCTTTTCCATATCCACCCATGGAGCAAAGACCCTTTCGCAGGCAACTCCCTTCTTCGAATTGAGGATATGATAAAGAATCTGGACGCCGAGGTGGGACATTCCCACTTCATAGACATCCGGGAAGGCAAGGCAGAACGTCAGTCTGACTTCGGAGGGATCTTTTCTGATGGAATTGATCTCCCAGCCCAGGTACCTGACCGGCTTTGAAACAAGAGAAAGATACTCCTTCACTAATAACCATCCTTAATCTATTGAAAGATGGAAGAGAGCCCCCCATCCTCTATCCTCTTTATGTGGTTAAAAATACTATAATTCCCCTCCCCTGTCAATTTGTGAAGACACGCTATTTTTAACTTGACAGATGATTAAGTTTCAATTATAAAGAAATCACCTTAATCTTGATAAGGTCAAATCCTGAACTTAATAAAAAGTTTTTGGGGACCCCCAGAGGCTCTTTAGAAAGTCCTGGGGGTTTTTAAATTTAAGGAGGAAGAATGAGCCAGAAACTCTATGTTGGGAATCTTCCCTTTGCGGCTTCGGAAGAGGATTTAAAGAATCTCTTCACAGAAGCAGGTTCTGTTGAATCGGTTAAAATCGTGGTCGATTCCTACACAGGGCGGTCAAGGGGATTTGGTTTTGTGGAAATGGCTTCCAAGGCAGAGGCCGAAAAAGCGATTTCCATGCTTAACGGGAAGACCTTTATGGAGCGGGCTTTGGTTGTGAATGAAGCCAGACCTCAGAAGAAGAGGGGTGGGGAATTTAGGGGCGGCAGAAGAGATAGAAACAGATAGCCTATTAAAAGAGAAAAAAGGATAAGGCTTGGAAGTTAAAGTTCAAAACAATCAGATCGAAATGGCGATTAAGGCATTGAAACGTCAACTCGCCAGAGATGGCATTCTTAAGGAATTGAAGAAGAGAAGAGCCTACGAAAAGCCTTCGGTTAAGAAGAAGAGGAAACAGCAAGAGGCCAGGCGAAGAAGGCAGAAGGCTGCTCGAAGGTTTTCAAAATAAAGGAAGCCTTCAGGTAAAATCGATTCAGTAGGTTAATCGGGGGCCTCGGAAAGGTTGTAATAGTCCTTTTTATAAGAATCTCTCAACAGGGTGAGCGATTCTTTCACCTCATTAAAAGAACGTTTTAACATCTCATATTTCCGTTCCATCTCCGCATTTTTGGCAAGGGCTTCGTCCAGTCTGGATTTGAGCTCCTGGTTCTCCTCATGAAACAAAAAGGCCTCGCGTTCCTTCATCTTTCCTTTAATTTTAATCAGCTCATTCTGATCCATCTGAGATTCCAACTCACGAATCCGAGCTAACGCTTCCTCTCGCTCCCGGCTTGTCTTTGTCAACTGGTCTTTCATATCTTTTAATTCCTGTTGAAACTCCTGTATCTTCTGGAGGGCTTCCTCGTTCTCCTCTTTCAAATAGATTGATTCCGCATGGGCCTCTCTAAATCTCTGAAGCTCCTTCTTTTCAACCTCGAGTTGATTCCGTAACTCTTTATTATCCTGTGCCAACTGATGGATGGTCTTCTGATAGGAGGACAGATCCATTTCCAGCGCCTTTTTTGCACGGCTCGAGACTAAAAGCTGGGTGTGAAGATCCTCAATCAACCGGAGGACATCGAGATCCTGGCCGGAGTCCAGGGTTTGTTTGGGGGGTTCAAAGATCGTTCTCTTTTCATGAGCTTTTTCTTGGGGGATAGTCTCTGGTATGACTTCCGGTTGATCCTCGGCAATGGGGGCGAGTTCCATCTCCTGTGTCTCAGGCAGAGGTTCTTCCCATTTCCTCATCTTTGGCATCTTTTCTGCCACACTCCGATCAAACCCGTCGGTCGTAAGAACCTGTGGTTTTATCTTCATCTCCCTGCCTCCTCCCTCTTTAAGAAGAGGGCTTGCTCACATCTCATTCTTCTATCTATTTGACCCGTTCCCTCACGATTGTGGGTGAACTCATCCGACATATTCGTCTTCTTTTATTTGAAATATTTCTGCAATCAGGTCTTGTATATCCTCCGCTCCCTTTGAGGATTGAGCAAAGAGAAAGATCGGGGTTCCCTGGCTTGTGGCTTCAGCGATCTTCGTGTCTTGCCGGATCACCGTGTTGAGGAGGTACTTCTTGTAATGGGTTTCGAGGGCTTTCTTCGAGCGTCTGCAGATCCGATGGGACTCATTGTACCGATTTAAGAAGATGAAGATGTTTTCAAAGACGAAAGAAAAATCCTCTTCGATCGTGGAGAGGGTTTCGAAGAGAATCTTGAGGCCATGGTACGAGAGGAAATCGGCCAAAACCGGAATGAGCAGGTCATTGGAAGCGAGGATCGCATTGAGATTTAAGAGACCTATGCTTGGGGATGCGTCCATCACGATCACATCGTAATTCTTTTCTATAGAACTGAGCAACCGTTTCAAGCGAAATTCCCTCGAGTTCATTGAAAAAAGCGAAAGCTCTATCGGCGAAAGGTTGAGGTTCGATGGGATGATATCGAGCGTGGGGAGGTCTGTTTTGACGATGATCTTTTCGATCTCCTCCTTTTCGATCAGAGCGTGGTAGAGGGTCTTGGGATACTGTTCACTGTTGAGGCCCAGACATTGGGTAAGGTGGCCCTGGGGGTCGAGGTCGATCAACAGAATCCGGAAGCCCATCTGTGCAAGACGAAATCCGTAAGAAGCTGAGAGGCTGCTCTTTCCTGTCCCTCCCTTAAAGTTGAGAAAGAGCTGTTTTCGGACCGATGTGATGGGCGACGGAATACTGAGATAGTTGCGATATTTGACCACATCCTCGGGTTTGTAATACCGTTCTTTTCGTTCATTTCTCTTAGCCGGGGGGATAATCCCCTGGGATTCCTTCTCGAGGAGTTCTTGTTTTGTAATCCCGAGGAGTCTGGCAAAGGCCTGCGGAGAATAGACCCTATCTCCAAAAATCTGGGCCTTTTGAATCAAAGGAAGTGATTGGGTTGCCATCATTTTTGGGCTCAACCTCACCCCGAACGGGAAGCCGATCGGTGTTTCACCGACCTTTCAAGCATTCGATTCAATTGGTCTCTTGCCCACCTGCGAATATCCGCTTCAGAATCGCTCATTGCCTCCATCAGCCGCTCCACCCCTTCTTCGGGATAAAGGGTAGCCAATGAGAAGAGAGCTGCCTTTCTCACCTTTGGGTCCTTATCTTTCGACATCTCCATCAGAATGGGCAATACCCCTTCCATCTGATACCATCCGAGTAAGGTAGCCAGCTTTCGTCTCACCCAGGGAGAATCGTCGCTGAGAAACTGCATGAGAAGATTCAAATCCATCTTCTCTTTGAGTTGAAACATTCCCTTAAGGGCGACCATTCGAACCGTGGGATCAGGATCTCTGAGATGTCTTTTTAGGAAAGGAGAGACGATAGGACTCCCGAAGGTGATCAATTTGGAAAGGGCCTCTCCCCGTACACCCGGATCTGGATCGGATAAGATCTCTTGAAGCAGGGGCATCGTGATGGAGAGATGGGATTGCTCAAGGTAAAATCTTACAGCCAAAATCCTCACTTTCGGATCAGGATGTTTAAGGTCTGCTTTTGCCAGTTTCAGAATCTCCCTTTTAGCATGCGTTTCCGGAGCAGGGGGTTTTGATGAAGAGAAAGACCGACTCGATTTCTCCTCACGAGAAGGAGGGACGATTGGCTCTACATGCGGAGGTTCCACCTCGGTTGATTTGAGATAGATGAGTCGAAAGGGGCTGGTCACAGCAATGTCCTCTTATAGGCCTGTATCTTTCTGAAAGGTTCTCTCTTTAAAAGAATCTTTAAAATCAAATTTCAACTGCTCAGAATACTTATCCAGAAGCATATCCAGGGCTTCTCTCACATAGACAGCCTGAGGAACTTTGGTCCTATCGGATAGCCGCTTCAGAGCTTCTACCTGATCACTGTTAATATAGATTGTTCTCGCAACTTTTGTTTGCGCCAAAATAAATACCCCAAATAGTTTAAAATACAATACAATACAATATATTTATTGTCAAGAAAAAAATGTAGCCGATTAAAATTTATTTTTCTTAATTATTACAATTAATTAAGGCTTCTATTTATCTCGGATAATCTCTCTTTTAACGATAAAATTTCTTTATTAATATTCTTTATTTTTTCTATTAACCGCTTCTTCTCTTCAAAATATGGCGAAACCACAGGAACCCACCTGCCGGTTTTAGGATCTTTGAAGGGTTGATATAGGAGGTAATTATCTTTTTCATATTCTTCTATCCATTTCAGTCTCTCCTCAGAGATCTTCAACTCTCCTTCTAATTCGGATAGTTTCTTTTCAACCCTCTTCTTCGCTTCAATCCTTCGATCAACTTCTTCCAAATATCTTTTCACCCGTTCCTGGCTTTGATCAGGCTCAATCTCTTTCACTCTCTCCTCGGTTCTCTCTTTTGAAACCTCTTTTTTTCTGACCTGATCCAAATATCTTCCAGGAATCTTTGAGACATCATCCGTTATATGGATGGTTCCCCTCTCATCGGTCCATTGATAGATTTCAGCCGCCACGGAAAATGGAGACGAGATCAACCAAACGGCTAGGGTCACGCTGTAATAGAAGGACTTTAAAAACATCTTCTCCTCTAACACTATTCTATATTCCACAAAAAGAGATTTCAAACCCAGATTTTTCTTAAAAAAATAAAATCCTTGACATTTGGAAATAGATTCGACATAATCTGCTCACGGTAAGTTGTAAGGAGTATGTGGTTGGATCGAAAGAGAGGTCACAAAGTTTTCATTCCAAACTTCTGTGGCCTTTTTTTATTTAAGGACCAGAGGCTATTACAACTTACGAAGTATAGAAAGGAGAGGAGGTGAATTGTAGTGGCCAAAGGTCGTGTGAAATGGTTCAATGAGAAGAAAGGTTATGGGTTTATCTCCAGAGATGATGGAGGAGATGTCTTCGTGCATTTCTCCGCCATTAAAAAGGATGGTTTCAAGACCCTCTACGAAGGAGATGAGGTGGAGTTCGATATTTCAGAGGGACCCAAAGGTCCTCAAGCAACCAATGTGACCCCGATTTCCTAATCCTAATGAAGAAATGAACTGAAATAAAAAGAGGCCTCGGATCTTCTTCGGGGTCTCTTTTTATTAACCCTTTTCATTTACTCCGTATAATCCCGAAAGCCCCGGTCTTCAGACTGGGGATGAAGGCAATTTCAAATCCAAGGATGCAGAAAAGCCCTGCCCTTTCGGGCAAGGATATCCGGGGGTTATTTGGCCCAGTCTCGAACTAAAAAAATTTTTTGTCTCGATAGGATCGCTTATGGCTGAAATCAAGTCAACCCTGGAGTTGGCTCTTGAGCGCACTAAGAAACTTAAACTCTCAGAAAAAGATAAGGAGGAGATCAGAAAGAAAGAGATCGAACAGAAAACCCTGAGCCTTTTTCATCGCTACAGAGAAGACCAGCTTCATCTGAATGAGATCCAGAGGGAGATGGAACGGATGGATGAAAGGATAAGGGAACAGGTGAAAGAAGGTCTTCTCTCCCTTTGGATCGATGGACTTTCTCTGGATGAAGGTGGAGAAAAGCTTCTCAAAGGAATTGAATTTCTGAAATGTAAAGATATGGAGGCAATCCGAGAAACACTTTACCAACTCCGTACTCAATACCAAGAAGATGAGGTTCGGATCAGGAAGGAGATCGAAGCTGAACAATTAGACATCTTGAGGAGAGAAGGGATTGATGGAGGTGCTGTCGAGCCCAATGTGGAGGCCATTGATCTCTGGAGGGAAAACTTATTGAGGCTAACCCAGAAGTTTCAAGCAAGCCTTGAGGATATCAAAAAACAGATCAGAGCTTTATAGATAAGGGAAAAAATTGTGCCGGATGTATGTGTAGTTCTGTAAGACCATCGCCTTCCCCACCACCATTTCCCCATGCCCAGGTAGAAGAACTTCCACATCCAGATTGGAGAGAGTCTCAATGCTCTTCATAAGGAGCTTTGAATTGCCTTCAGGAAAGTCGGTTCTTCCAATTCCTCCATAGAAAATGACATCTCCGGTTAAGAGAGTTTTTCGTTCCGGCCAATAGATTGAGATAGACCCCGGAGAGTGTCCTGGAGTCTGATACACCTGAAAAGTCTTGCCACCGAAAAGGAATTTCCCTTCCCTGAGAAAGAAGTCGATCCGATATTTTGGGACGGGCTGTCTCATCATCTCGAAGAGGTACTTTCCGCTCTGCTGGAGATAATGCTCTTCCTCACGTGACATCACCATTCGGGTTCGTTTGTTATAGAAGGCTTCAACACCTTCCATGTGATCGGGGTGGGAATGAGTCATCAGGACGAGATCAACCTCCTCCGGAGATAGACCATCCCTCTCCATCTGAGTGAAGAGCTCTCCGATATGACGAAGATGACCTGGATCGATGAGAAGCGTCTTTTCCCCACGAATCAAATAGGTGTTACAATTATTCTCGTAAGGGTTCTGCCATAGATAGACAAAGAGGTCTTCTTCGAGCTTCATAAGATCTTTTTGCAAGAGTGGACAGATCTTCTTTAAGATTAAAATGATAGTTTCTGCTTTGCAAGATTGAAATGATTCCTTTTGGCTGAATCCGTTTTTTCTGGAAAGAGAGGTTGAAGTTAGGGAGTTCATCCATTATAGTTAACCGAAATAGTGCCGGGAGGAAAAAGGATGATTGTCCAACAGTACGAAGTGGGAAACTTTTCAGTCTTCTGTTACCTTATTGGGGATGAAGAGACAAAGGAAGGTCTCTTCATCGATCCTTCGGATGATACGGATTATCTTCTGAAAGAGGCAAGAGCAAAGGGATTGGATAAGATCAAATATATCGTCAATACCCATTGCCATGTGGACCACATCATGGGCAATGCCGAGATGAAGAGAAAGACCGGAGCTAAGATCGTCATCCATGAGGAGGAAGCTGCCTACCTCACGCGCACTCCTCATGATCTACTCATGATGTTCAATGCGACCCCTTCTCCTCCTGCTGACATTTTGGTTAAAGAAGGGGACGTGATCAGGGTGGGTAAGGTGGAATTGAAGGTCCTCCATACACCAGGCCACTCTTCTGGCGGAATGTCTCTCTATATGGATGGTATGGTTTTTACTGGAGACACCCTCTTTGTGGGATCTGTAGGCAGGACGGACTTTCCTGGAAGCTCATGGGATGTAATGAAGGCATCCATTCTAAAAAAACTCTACACACTTCCAGGAGATACAGTCGTTCTTCCTGGTCATAACTACGGATCCACACCCACCTCAACGATCCAATACGAAAAACGGCACAACCCCTTTGTCCGAGGCTAAACTCCGTTAGAAAGTCTATGGCTTTCCAACGAGATAGCTCACACGGGGCAAAGTGCAGAGCTCTCTAAAAGCCCAAAGGCCCGAGCTCCACGGGCTTGTCCGGAGGTATCTACGAAAATGACAAAAAATTTGACATTGTTATAAAAAAACATATAATTTGGTGATTAAAAATAGGTGATGAAAGGAGGGGGAAGATGGATGCCAAACGTTCGGATAAAAGAGAACGAGTCCTTTGAAAACGCACTCAGGCGATTTAAGAAACAGGTTGAAAAGACCGGAATATTATCCGAAGTCCGGAAGCGCGAACATTACGAAAAACCGAGCATTAAACGAAAGAAGAAGGCCCTGGCCGCCAAGAAGAGAGCAATGAAGAGGATGAGGAAATTTATAGATAGAGGCTAATAATGAACCTGGAAGAAAAATTAGTTGAAGAGATGAAGCAAGCGATGAAGACCAATGATAAGATTCGGCTCTCCACCATCCGGTTGATCCGATCCTCTATCAAGAATAGAGAATTTGAGCTGAGAAGAAAGCTGGAAGACGAGGATATTTTCAAGGTCATCCAGGGGATGGTGAGAAAAGGCGAAGAGTCGATTGAGCAGTTTCAAGCCGGAGGACGAAACGATCTGGTCGAGAAGGAGAAGATGGAGGTCGAGATTCTGAAATCCTTCTTACCCCAACCCCTCTCTCAGGCAGAGATGATCAGAATTATCGATGAAACGATTCAGGAAACCCAGGCCTCGTCCTTAAAAGATTTAGGAAAAGTGATGAAGGCAGTCATGCCCCGCTTAGGAGGGAAAGCCGATGGCAAGGTGATCAATCAGCTGGTCAAGGAAAGGCTTTCCCCCTAAGTTTCCCCTCATCAATCGAGCTATTTCCTTTTTTCTTGCTATATGGATAAGCGTTCCCTAAGAGCATTAGAGTTTTGCTCCCTCTTAGATTTTCTAAAAGATTTGGCCATATCCCCCTTGGGCAAGAGAAGGTGCCTCAACCTCACGCCAACCACCGATCTCCCTCTCATCGAATCGAGATTGACTGAAGTTTTGGAATTAAAAGAAATTCTGGAAACTCAAGGGGATATTCCCCTCGGAGGACTGAAGGACATCGAAGAACTCCTAAAAAGATTGGAGGTGGAAGGAGCGGTCCTCCAGGTTCTGGAGATCCTCGATATACATAGGCAGATGGTGTTGGTCAAAACCATCCGACGGTTCTTCCAAAAATTGGAGGTCAAAGCCCCTATCCTACGAGAAAAGATTTCGAGGCTTTCCTCTCTTAAAACTCTGGAAAAGGAGATCCTTCAGGCCGTCCATCCAAAGGGCGAGATCCTCGACCGGGCCAGTCCTGCTCTTTCAGATATTCGCCACCGGTTAAGAGCAGTTAGAGAAAAGGCAAAAGGTCTGCTTGAGCGTCTTCTTCAGAGGGAAGATCTGAGACCAATATTTCAAGAAGATTTCATCACTTTGAGAAATGGGCGATACGTCCTTCTTCTCAAGTCGGATTTCAAACATCGGCTCGAAGGGATCATCCATGATCAGTCTCATAGCCACCGGAGCCTCTTCTTTGAGCCCCTTCAGGTCATTCCCTTTAACAACGAGATTAATATTTTGATGGCAGAAGAGAGAGAGGAAGAGTACCGGATTCTCGAAAATCTAACCAAGAAGATCCGAGTAGAGCTCTCATGCCTTTGGGGTGACCTTGATCTCTTAGGAGAGCTCGACCTCCTTTATGCGATGGCCAGGCTCACCCTTCTCTTAAAGGGGACGCGACCTGCATTAAATAGGGAGGGAAGGATTCTCCTCAAAGAGGCGAGAAGTCCTCTCCTCAGCCTCCAGAAGGGGGTTCGGGTCGTCCCGATTGAGTTGAGGATGGGTGAATCGATCCGGACCTTGATCATCAGCGGAGCCAATGCAGGCGGCAAGACAGTGGCTCTCAAGACTCTGGGACTTCTAACACTAATGGTCCAATCCGGCCTTCCCATTCCGGTTGCAGAAGGAAGCGAGGCTGCCATCTTCGATAATGTCTTTGCCGTCATCGGCGATGAACAGAGCATTGAGGAAAATCTGAGCACCTTTTCTGCTCACCTCCTCCACGTGGATGAGATTTTAAAAAAGGCAGGGCATGGTTCGCTAGTCCTTCTCGATGAGCTCGGTGTGGGAACCAATGCCTCTGAAGGGTCTGCTCTTGCCATGGGTTTTCTCGACCTTTTCAGAGAGAAGGGTGCCTCGATCGTAGTCACCACTCACTTCGATAGCCTCAAGGCCTATGGCTATCTCCATCCAGATGTTGAGAATGTATCGGTGCGGTTTGATGAAAAGACTTTGGAGCCGCTCTATCTTCTCTCCTATGGGTCTTCGGGGATGAGCAATGCCTTCTTTGTGGCGGAGAAGTTGGGGGTTTCCAAAGGCGTCCTGATAAAGGCCCGACAGCATCGCAACGGAAGCGGACAGGAGATGGCCCTGGCTTTGGAAAAATTAGAGAGGTTGAAGAGGGATGCTGAGAAGGAGAAAGAAGCGTGGGCCCACAAAAGGGAGGAAGTGGACCAAGAGTATCAACGACTGAGAGGAATTCTGGATCGAATCAGGAGAGATCGAGAGGAGATTTTCATCCGTGCTGAAGAGAAAGCCAGAAAAGCCGTCCAGAAGGTAGAGGATGAATTGAAGGCTTGGCTGAAGCAACAAAAGGAGAAACCCGCCTCGCAAGTCCGACGAAAAGAGATTCAGGAGATCAGGGAAGTCGCCTTCCCTTCAATCCGGAGGAGAGGCTCTCGTGGCACACCAGGTAGCTTAAAGATTGGTGATCGTGTTAGAATAGAGAGCCTCAAAAAGGAAGGCACTCTTTTGAAATTGGAAAGATCACTCAACCGTGCCGAGGTGATGATGGAGAGGGCAAGAGTGATCGTACCCCTCAACGACATTATCCATCCAATCGACCAAGAAGGAGATGAGATATTGAACAGGGCCAGCCCCTCCCCTCCTTCCAAAGAAGCGGAGTCCGTTCCGATGGAATTGAATGTGATCGGTCTAACCATCGAAGAGGCGCTTCCTATGGTCGATAAATTCATCGACCAGGCCCTCTTGCATGGTCTGGAAAAGATCCAGATCATCCATGGCATCGGCTCTGGAAGATTGCGCAGTGCGATCAGCACCTATTTGAACACACACCGAGGGGTGAAGCATTTTGCTCCGGGTGAGGCCCAGAGGGGCGGTGGCGGTGTGACGGTGGTGGAATTGAGATAAAATCCGGTTATAAGAACGGGAACGGGTGGGCTGCTTTTCAAGGCTTCGAATGGTGATTGATTCGAAATCTTATAGGTTACGGGAGATATCATCTTCATTGAATTCCGGCAGGAAAAGGAATCGAGCGTATTGAGACGGAAAAAGGATCGCTTCGAAGCCTTTCCAAACAGCCTGCCCGTACCCGTTTAATCGAGATCTTATTCATTATCAGGAGTAACACTCTTTGGCAAACGGATTTTTCCCAGAGGAAAAGATCTCAGAGATCCGGAATCGGGCCAATATCCTGGATGTGGTCTCCGACTATGTCCGCTTGAAGAAGGCCGGAAGGAATCATAAGGGATTATGTCCGTTTCATTCGGAAAAAACGCCCTCATTCATGGTGAACGAGGAGAAGCAGATCTTTCACTGTTTCGGATGCGGCGAGGGCGGAGATGTCTTCACCTTTTTGATGAAGGCAGGCCATTTTACCTTTCCCGAAGCAGTGGAAGAGTTAGCAAAGCGATATGGGATTAAACTGATTCGGCGAGAACCCTCTCCCCTTCAGAAGAAGGAGATGACCAAGAGGGAAACCCTCTTCCGAATCAACCAACTGGCCTCAGACTATTTTCATGAACTGTTAACCCAGAAGAGAGAAGGGGAGGTCGGCCGAAGATATCTTACACAGAGAGGTGTGAGCGAAGAGATCATCAGAGAACACCGTCTGGGTTATGCGACCGAGCGTTGGGATGGACTGGTCGAACATCTCAGGGAGAAGAAGGTCTCCCTGGAACTGGCATGGGAATTGGGCTTAATCCTTCCGAAGAGGAAGGTGGGAGATTCGACGCTGAGAGAAGGTCCGAGACTTGAGGCAACAAACTTTTATGATGCTTTTCGAAAGAGAATCATCTTTCCGATCCTCGATCTCCATCAGCGGGTCGTCGGGTTTGGTGGAAGATTGATCGGAGAGGGACAGCCCAAATATATCAACTCATCGGAATCGAGCATCTATCACAAAGGAGAGGTTCTCTATGGCCTCCCCATCGCCAAACGTTATGCCTCGGAGAAGGACAGCCTCCTCATCGTCGAGGGTTATTTCGATCTCCTAACTCTCCACCAGTATGGATGGAAGAATAGTGTTGCCACACTGGGGACCGCCCTGACCGAGCAGCATCTTCAGACTACGAAGCGATATACGAAGAATCTGATCATGCTCTTCGATCCTGATCCAGCAGGGATTCAAGCGACCCTTCGCACCTTGCCCCTATTCTTAGAAGAGGAGGTGACGGCCAAGGCCGTCTTTCTGCCAAAGGGAGAAGACCCGGATACATTTCTCAGGAAGGGAAGTCGAGAGGTCTTTGAGAGGCGATTGGCCGGAGCCATTCCGCTCATGGACTTCTTTTTTGAATGGTTGATCAAGACCCATGACATAAAATCGATCGATGGGAAAGTGAAAATGGCCAGGGAAGCCATGGCCATGATTCGAAAAATTCCGGACAAGATTCGGAAAGATCTCTATGTGAGGACCTTAGCCGAAAGGCTGGATATTCGTGAAGCCCTTTTATATGAGATGATCCGACCCTCTCCAAAAGAACGGCCTCCGTCGGCAGAAGGAGAGAAAAAGAGACTGACTGAAGCCAATCTCCAAAAATCGGAGGAGATGGTCATTCGCCTCATGCTCCATCATCCCGAACTGATTCCAATCGTTTCTGAAGAGAAGATTCTGGAGGAGTTCGAGAGTCCTCTCTTGAAAAGATTGGGCAAGGAGCTGAGCTCTCTCTTTCAGATAAAGGGAAGACTGGACCTCAGCGAGGCTCTGAGAGGATTGGAGGAGGGGTTGAGAGGGTTCCTCTCCGCATATGCCTTTCAGGAAACCGGCATCGAAGGAGGAAAGCAGAAGCGGGTCTTAAAAGACTGCATCGAAAAGATCCGAAGAAGGAGATGGAAGAGGGATGAGACAGACCTGCTCCGGAGAATTCAGGAGGTTGAAAGGCAGAAAGGTGGGAAGGAACTCGAAGCCCTTCTGATTCAGCATCAGGAACTGGCAAAGAAGGAGAAGGGGCTCTTGAAAGAGAGCCTTCGAAAGGGTTAAAGGAAGACGGATGAGAAAGGGAACGAAGGCCAAAGAGATGGAGCAGATGATCTCCTTTGGGGAAGAGAAAGGGTTTGTCAGCTTCGATGAGACAAACGAGATCCCTCCCACCGAAATCGTCTCTTCAGACCAGATCGATGATGTCCTTATGATGTTGGACGAAATGGATCTCGATGTGATCGAGGACCTCCAGGACCTGACCGTCGAAACCGAGAAGGCCTTAGAGAAAGAGGAGGATGAAATCGGCCTGGAGGGTCTTGGAAGGGCAAGCGATCCGATCCGGATGTATCTCCGTGAGATGGGATCGGTCTCACTTCTCACCCGTGAGGGAGAGGTTGAGATCGCCAAGAAGATCGAGAGCGGCAAAAGTGAGGTGCTGGGTGTTGTATTGACCTGCCCCATGGCCGTCAAAGAGATCCTTAACCTGAGCAAGGCCCTCAAAACGGGAAAGATCGAGATCCATGATGTGACCAATGAGATTGACGAAGAGGAGACCAGCGTCGAGGAGGAACAGATTCAGAAAAAAAGGGTCCTCGATCTGATGGAAAAGGTCCGGCGAAACGAAGAAGGGATTCGTCGTCTTCTGAAAAAGAGAGGGGGGTCGAAGAAGAGACTGCAGGTTCAGCTGAAGAAGAGGCAAGAGGAGGTCTTCGAAATTTTTAAACAGATGAATCTGAAGGATATTCAGATTAACCGGATCGTTCAGAAGATGAAACAGATGCTTTCCCGAGCAGAGAGGGCGGAGAACGAAATCAAGAAGATCGAGGAGAAAATCGGAGTCTCGGTGAGGGAAGCCCGTCTCCTTCTGAGGAAGATGAGAGGGAGAAAGGCCAAGGAAAGGATCCACATCCGGGGCAGGGATTTGAGCAGGGCCGATCTTCAGGAGATCGCCCGGGTAGCGAAGACCAGCCAGAGAAAGATTACGAGAGTAGAGGAGGAGTGCGGGTTAAACCTACAGAGATTGAGGGCGGCCGTGGAGGCTATTATCCGCGGAGAGATTAAAGCCAGGGAGGCGAAGTGCGAACTGGTGAAGGCGAACCTGAGACTCGTCGTCTCCATTGCAAAAAAATATACGAACCGAGGGCTCCAGTTCTTAGACCTGATTCAAGAGGGAAATATCGGTCTGATGAAGGCAGTGGATAAGTTTGAGTACCAACGGGGCTATAAGCTCAGTACTTATGCGACCTGGTGGATTCGCCAGGCGATCACCCGGGCCATTGCCGATCAGGCACGTACCATCCGCATTCCAGTTCATATGATTGAGACTATCAATAAACTCATCAGAGCTTCAAGAAATCTTGTTCAGGAAATTGGGCGAGAACCCACGCCAGAGGAGATTGCCCATAAATTGGAGATGCCCCTGGATAAGGTGAGGAAGGTACTCAAGGTTGCTAAAGAGCCAATCTCTTTGGAGACGCCCATTGGAGAAGAGGAGAATAGCCACCTCGGAGATTTCATCGAGGACAAGACCATGCTCTCTCCAATGGATGCAGTGGTCTATGCCAATCTGGCGGAGCATACCCGCAAGATCCTTGCAACCCTTTCTGCAAGGGAGGAGAAGGTCCTGAGAAAGCGGTTTGGCATTGGAGAGAAGTGTGACCATACCCTTGAGGAAGTGGGACAGGTCTTCGCAGTCACACGGGAGAGAATCCGGCAGATCGAGGCCAAGGCATTGAAGAAGCTCCGACACCCCAGCCGGGCTAGGAAATTGAAGAGCTTTTTGGAAACGTAACCCTGTTTCAATTTTAGATTGAAGATTTCAGGTTTCAAATTGAATATTTAATCCTCTAATCCTCTAAATCTGAAATCTAAAATCTGAAATTTGCAATGCATTATGTGGGGTTGACACCTTGGGAGGATTGCCTATAATGAAGAGAGGGCCCATAGCTCAGTTGGTAGAGCCACCGGCTCATAACCGGAAGGTCCCTGGTTCGAATCCAGGTGGGCCCATTGGGAAGAGGGAGGGTGATCCATATCCGCTTCCCGGAAGTAGAGGAATCCGGCATGCAGGACCGAGAAAGAGTGCACCCTCCGATGCACTCTTTCTTTTTAACAGGGTTTCGAACATCCTGTTATGGCCTGAGTTCCGATATGAATCATCCTTTTTAAACGTTAAACATCTTTTGACAGATTTTAAAAGAAATAGGAAGAGTGGAGGCTACCGTTGAAGGAAGATCTGGAACTTCTCTGGGAACTTCAAAAGATTGATCTTGACCTTAAAAATATTGAGGAAGAGCGAAAACGCTACCCCAAAGAGATCAAAAGGTTGGATGAAAAACAGATCCTTGAACAAGAGAGGATTCGCAAGGAAAAGGAGAAACTCGAATCGCTAGAGAAGGATCGAAGACTGAAAGAGAGAAATCTCATGGCCGAACAGGATAAGATCAAACGCTCAGAGGGAAGGATGACTGAGGTGAAGACCAATAAGGAATACCAGGCCCTTCTCAGCGAGATCGAAACTTTTAAAGAAGCAGCAGGCCGGATTGAGGAGGAGATCCTCCTCATGATGGAAGAGATCGACGAGCTTAAGAAACAGCTTGCCAAACGGGAGAAGGAGATCGCCACCACCCTTGAGAAAGTCGAGGAAGAGAAGAGAAAGATCAAAGAGAAGATGGAGCAGGACGATACGGTCTGGAAAGAGAAGACCCTGCGGAAAGAGATCCTGTCAAAGCAGGTCGAAGCCAATCTTTTCAAACTCTACCTGACGCTGAGCGAGAAACGGCAAGGGATTGGAATGGTGAGCGTCAGGAATCAGACCTGTCAAGGCTGTTTCGTCAATGTTCCACCCCAGATGTTCATAGAGGTTCAGAAGAATAACTCGCTCATCCGGTGTCCCCATTGTAATCGGATCTTGTACTGGGATGGAAATGGAGAGAAGAAGTGAAAGCGGATCGGGTTAGAGAAAATCCTGAGCTTCTCATCTTTATCGATGGAGCCTCCAAGGGAAATCCAGGGATGGCAGGGGCCGGGGTCTATATCACCGACCCTGAAGGAAAGCAGCTGGCAGGAAGAGGGCAGTATCTGGGGAACAAGACCAATAACGAGGCTGAATATGGAGCCCTTCTTCTGGGTTTGAAAGAGGCAAAGAGGTTGGGTGGACAATCGATTCAGATCTACACAGATTCGGAATTGATAGAAAGGCAGGTCAAGGGGGTCTATCGGGTAAAGGAACAGCATCTGAAGGTCCTCCACAGAAGGGCTATGGAAATGATAAAGGACTTTGCTTCCTTTAAGATTCAGTCCATTTCAAGAGAAGAGAATCGAGAGGCCGATCTTTTAGCCAATCAGGCGATCAAGAGGAGGATGATTAGAGAGAAAGGAGGGATTTGAAGGGGAAGAGATGGCCGCTCCTCATCGTCATCCATTAAGAGGCGATCGGGGGGAGGAAAGTCCGAGCTCCGCAGGGCAGGGTGGTCCGTAACGCGGACAATCCTGTCTCCCAAGAGACAGGATAAGGAAAGTGCCACAGAAACCATACCGCCCCGCGATCAATTCGGGGTAAGGGTGAAAAGGCGAGGTAAGAGCTCACCAGTGCTTCGAGCGATCGGAGCAGCTGGGTAAACCCCACCCGGAGTAAGACCAAATAGGTCCCGCTCTCCCGATTCATTCGGGGGTAAGAACGGCCCATTCAAATTTGCTCCATCAGTGGAGTGAAGGCGGGACGGGTAAGGTCGCTTGAGGTCCTGAGCAATCAGGATTCCAGATAAATGGCCATCATCCCGATGCCTTCCGAGGAAGGTGTTGGGATACAGAACTCGGCTTACGGTCCCCTTCAAATTCCTTTTTTAGATAAATGAGGGCTTCGTCTTTCGGCATGGGTAACGAGGCCCGTTTCGATTATCGGTCACGGTTATGTAAAATCATTAAAAGACGATCAACGTAACCGGTTGTGGACGATACGGGCCCTGAACCTAATAGGGTACAGGGCGGGCTTCGTCACCGTAACCTTAATTCGCATCAAAGCCATTATGAAGAGAGATCTTACCCCGGATGAGAGAAGACGTCGGAATGAGCTGATCATTATCGGGGTCGTCTTAGTCCTGATCGTCGTTTTCATTACGTTCATGCTAAGGATTCCTCAGATAGGGGAACGGCTCCCGATCTCCACCAATATCACCCTCTATATCATTTTAGGCCTTATCAACATCAATGTCATCCTGATTCTTCTGCTACTCTTTCTTATCATTCGGAACCTTGTCAAACTGGTCTTTGAGCGGAGACGGGAGATCCTTGGTGCGAAGTTAAGGACCAAACTGGTGTTAGCCTTTATCAGCCTCTCTCTCGTGCCCACCTTTCTTCTCTTCTTTGTCGCAATCGGATTTATCACCAACAGCGTCGAACACTGGTTTAAAGCCCAAGTGGAGCAGTCGCTTCAGGGTTCTTTGGAAGTGGCACAGACCTACTACCGTGACTTTGCCAACAACACCGTCTCCTCGGCCAAACAGATTGGGAACTATCTTACAAAACAGGGCATCCTAAAAGGAGAGGCAGGATTGATCCCTCTGAAAGAGGCCCTTGAGTTGAAGCGAAAGGAGTATCACCTGAGCACCCTTGGACTCTTTTTTAAAGGAGGAGGTGGATTTATTAGGGTTGAAGACCCAAGCCTCAAAGCTATCTCGATCTCACCTCCGAAAGACTTATTGGAAGTGGGGTTTTCAGGTAAAGAGGTTACCAGGACCCTGCCGGTAGGAGAAGGGGAGTTAATCACAGGCGTTGCGCCTGTCTTCCATCCTTCCAACAAGGGAGAGGTTTTGGGTGTGGTGGCTGCCTCTCACTTCATCCCAAAGAGCATTACCGAGAAGATGCGAGGGATTTCCAAGGCTTTCCTCGAGTACAAGGAGCAGAAGGTCTGGAAAAGATCGATCAAGTTCAGTTACATGATGGCCCTCTTCATGGTCACCCTTCTCATCGTCTTTTCAGCGATCTGGTTTGGCATTCGCTTAGCCCGGGACATTACGGTCCCAATCAAAGAGTTGGCAGAGGCCACCCACCGAATTGCAGAGGGAGATCTCAATTTTAGGATTGAGATGAAGTCGGGCGATGAGATTGGAAGACTCGTCCAGTCCTTCAATCAGATGACCGAAGATCTCCAAGTGAGCCGCTCCGAACTGGAACAGCGGAAGAAATATATGGAGATCGTCCTGAAGAATGTGGCCGCTGGGGTCATCTCCATTGATGATCGGGGAATGATCACCACGATCAACACCTCGGCGGAACAGATCTTAAATGTGAAGGGTGAGGCCGTTCTTGAGAAGAAGTTTTCAGAGGTTCTTGAAAAAGAGTATGTGGAGAAGATCGAGGCATTATTAACCGAACTCAAATCTCTCCAAAGAGATTCGATTGAAAAACAGTTGACAGTCAATGTAAACGGCAAATCGCTCTCTCTGCTGATCCATTTGACGACCCTGAAAGATGAAGAGGGAAAACCGCTCGGCTTTGTTGCGGTTTTCGATGACCTCACTCAACTGATAAAAGTTCAAAGGGTGGCGGCCTGGCGGGAAGTGGCCCGAAGGATTGCCCATGAGATCAAAAATCCTTTAACTCCGATCCAGCTCTCCGCCCAGCGATTGAGGAAGCGGTACTTGGAAAAGTTGGACCATGATGAAGGGGTTTTTGATGAGTGCACTCGAACGATTGTGAAGCAGGTCGAGGAACTAAAGGGGATGGTCAATGAATTTTCGAACTTTGCAAGAATGCCAACCTCGAATCCGACCCCCAATCATCTCAACGAGATCATTCAGGAAACACTAGTCCTCTTCAGGGAGGCGCATAAGGATGTCAACTTTGATTTTGTTCCAAACGAACTCCCCGTCTTTAATCTTGACAGGGATCAGATAAAACGAGTCATGATCAACCTCCTTAAGAACAGCCTTGCTGCCATTGACCGTGATGGAGAGATCCACATCCAGACCAGTTATGACCCCAAACTTCAGATGGTTCGCCTCGAGGTGAGCGACAATGGATGTGGAATTTCCGAAGAAGACAAGGGAAGACTCTTCGAACCCTACTATTCCACCAAAAAGAGCGGAACAGGACTGGGTCTGACCATCGTCAATGCCATCATTGCCGACCACAACGGTTACATCCGGGTCCGAGATAACAAACCCAGAGGCACCACCTTCCTCATCGAACTGCCTGTCCGTGTTTAATTCAATTTTGGAATCAGACCTATTTCCCCCTCTTAACGGGAGAGAGTCAGGGGGAGGGTGGCAGTGTTTGATTTAAGTCTCCATTTTAGGTAAAATTAGAATGTGGGTGAAAAGCTGATCTGCCAGAACAAGAAGGCAAGATTTCATTACTCGATCGAAGATACCCTCGAAGCAGGAATCTGCCTTCTTGGGACAGAGGTGAAATCGCTTCGAGAAGGCAGGGCCAACCTCGGAGACAGTTACGGGACGATCAAAAACGGAGAGGTCTTTCTGGTGGATGCCCACATCAGTCCATATTCCCATGGAAACCGGGCTAACCCCAATCCTTTGAGGACGCGAAAACTCTTACTTCACAAAAGGGAGATTAAGCGTCTCATCGGAAAGGTCCAGGAGAAGGGATTTACACTCATCCCGCTCCGCCTCTACTTTTCGAATGGGAAGGCAAAGGTGGAGCTGGGTCTGGCCAAAGGGAAGAAGTTATACGATAAAAGAGAGTCTCTCAAACGAAAGACGATCGAAAGAGAGATGGAAAGGGGGCGAAAAGGGTTCGACGGGGATCGTTGACGTCAGGGTGGCATACCGAGGTCCCATTGGCTCGTTAAACAAATGGGATTAAACATAATCGCAACCAAATACGATTATGCCCTGGCTGCCTAATCGCAGCCAGCGTCCCTTCCGTCTTCTCCTGTAGAACGGAATGTGGATGTCAGACATACAGGATAGTTCCTCTCTGACGCTTATAGGAGAGGGGCGAACCTCCATAAGCTAATCCTTCCGAGATCCTGCCTGTGGGAGATTGGGAGGGTGAATTAAAAACATAGGCTATGTATGTAGAAGCTCTGTCGGAAGGTTCTCGGACGCGGGTTCGATTCCCGCCGCCTCCACCAATTTGCTGAGAATAGGCCCTTTCATTTCAGGGCCTTTTCTTTTCTAACTCCTTAAGATTCTGCCATCCAAACGCTTTTCGCGCTGAAAGAGTAATTCTCGTTGACAGTCTGTTTGATTCTTACTACAATCCAATCGAAGTCGAAACCATCCGTTCTTAACCTTTAAACTATTGGGTGGGTATGAAACCAGAAGAAAAGGCCAGGCAGCAGATAGACCTACTCCTTAAACAAGCAGACTGGAAGGTTCAGGATTACCGTGAACTAAA
>CAKZKY010000070.1 GCA_937124575.1 uncultured Pseudomonadota bacterium
ATTAACACATACCACAATTTATAAAAGAAGTAAATAAACAACAGATTCTTTTCCTTTCGTAATTTATTCAGCCCTCAATACTCAGTCCTGAACACTCCGTCCTTTTTTAACTCAGTCCTTTGTAGTTCATTCAATCGGCATATCAATTCCCTTCTCGTTAGGTGATTTTGGATCGCAGAGAAAGAGAAACATTGAGGCATCCTCGGGAAACTTTCTAAAATTACAGACAGTTCCATCGAAATAGCCTTTCAGGGCACAAGGGAATCTTTCTTTAATGTGTCTGAGTGCGGGTTTCCCAGCGACAATCCATAGACGGTTCTCAACACTAAAATAATCCATTGGAGAAGTATTGGAAAAAATGAGGGCAAACCTCTTATTTTCGCCGACTAGAGAAATTATTGTTTCATATGTCTTCCCTGGATCAATCCATCGTAATGGAATATCGTAGTGCCTGGATTCGGGATATATTTTGAAGTAATGGAGCATCCCTGGAATATAGGCTATACTTAAAACAAAGACTTTATCACCATCCCGCAGATGACCATTTAAATAGTTAACTAATCCCCTGAAGTCTTGTTTCTCGGCTTTGTAATAGATAGGTAAAATGGTCAGATTGGATCCAATAAAAAGAATTAGAAAGAGGAGACCCAAATCAATATTTCTTATCCATTTATGCAAAGTAACCTTCATTGAATTTAATGAGAGATAGATTGAAATAAAGAAAAGGGGTAAAAAATTGATTAGGTATCTTGAACCAAAATAATGCTGGATATTAAATAATTTGCAGAAAAGATAAAGGGATACCACCGGGAACACAAGGGTACCCAAAAGAACCAGTGCATTTTTTTTGTTTTCCGAGAATATTGGGAAAAGAATCAATAACCCTACCGAAATCACCATTAGAGGTGCTAAGGGTGACCAGTCGTTTAATATCCCTGAGGTAATTCTCCAAAGTGAACCAAGCTCTTGAATAAATTGGATGTCTTCGTGGGGCTGGCTCTTGTAATTCAATCCCCATAAAACCCCCCATGGTAAACAGAGAAGTAGCGTAAGTCCATTCAGAACGGAAGCGGAGAACAACAAAGATCGTTTTCTGCTTTCGCTCATCCGATAGAACCAGAGTATCTGGGAAAAAACGATAAAGGGAATAGAACTGTAACTGGTGTAAAATAAGATGGCATAAACTATAGCAACAAGGAGTAAATAGAACATCTTCTCGTTCTTTAAATATCTTAGAAAGAGATAGAGAGAGACCATTCCTAAAAACATAACAAGCGAATAGGAACGGCCATCCTGAGAAAAACTAATGTGATAAGTCATAAAAGCAAGCGAAAAGGTACACGGAAGAGCAATTTGGGGAGAGAACAATTTAGAGAGATAATAGATCATCGGTAGTGAAAGAACTCCGAAGGTTAAAGGAATAATGCGAAGATCTCTTTCCGGCTTTTCAAATGGATAAAATAAGTTGGTAAGGATATAAAATAGTGGAGGATGAAGCAAGTCAACCGGATTTTCTTTAAAATATCTGATTTGCCCCTTAAACCCTTCCCTTGAATCGTTAAATGTATGAACCTCATCGATCCAGAGAGATTTTTGATCAAAAGTATAAAATCTGAGAGCAAACCCGATAAGGAGGCAGAGAATAAGAATGATAATTTCCTTTCGTGTTGGTTTACATTTGGACATCTTTCGATTCCACCTTGGCCTTATCCTTTCAATAAACAAAATCCATCATTCAATCGGCATATCAATTCCTTTCTCATGTGGCGATTGAGGATCCCATAGAAAGAGATATAGAGAGGCATCGAATGGGAAACGATTATAATTAAGAAAACTTCCATCAAAATAACCCTTAAGAATAGCTGGCGAACTATCTTTAATCTGTTTTGCGGTCCATTTATCTACCACAATCCATAGACGATTTCCGTCTTCAACATATTGAGTACAACAATTCTTCGAATAATAAATCATAACTATTTGATTTCTATAAGTGAATGGTATTTGATATTCGATTGCTTCCTCGGATATTTTCTTGAAAAAAATCATGTGGTGACGTTTCTCAGGATGGACTTTTAAATAATGGAGTATTCCAGGAATATAGGAAGTCGTCCTTACGAATATATTATCCCCTTCTCTTAAATGATTCGCCAGATAGGTGGCAAGTCCCCTGAAGTCCTGTTTCTCTGAACGGTAATAGAGGGGTAGGATAACTAGATGGGATGCAGTAAAAAGGACGACAAATAGAAACTTCAACCGGATAAATCTCTTTAAGCTCATAAACTTTGATTCGATCGCATTGAGAGATAAGAATAGGGTGACCAAAAAAACAGGAAAGAAGTTAATGAAATATCGCGAGGTAATGAAATGGGTGATGTTGAAGAGCTTGCAAAACAGATAGAGTCCTCCGATAGGTAGAACAAAGAAAGCCAAGAGAAGGAGGGCATTCTTTCGATATTTTGAAAATACAGGAAAGAGGAGAAACAGGAAAACTGAAACGACCATAAGCGGTGTATGAGGAACCCAGTCATGGAAGACCCCATAAAGGATAGAGAAGAAAGACCCAATCTCCTCAGTGTGCCATGGATCCGCGATGGTTTGACCTCTGTAGTTGAGTATTACAAAAAGGATCCAAGGAAGACAGAGAAGGATGAAAAGGCCATTAAGGATAAAAAAGGATGATATTTTGGGTTTTTTTGATTCTTCATCAGGTCTGTAAAACCAGAGTATCTGCGAGAAGACAATAAAAGGAATGGAGCTGTAACTGGTATGGAATAGAATAGAGAAGAAAAAGGCAACCAGAAGCAGGTATCCTTTTTTGGATGTTTGGAGATGTTTCGTAAAGAAATAGAGACTTATTATCCCGAGGAAGAGGAGCAAGGAGTATGAGCGTCCATCCTGTGAAAGGCTGACGTGGTAGGTCATCAAGGTAAGTGCGACGGTGCATGGGATCCCGATCCCCGGGGCGAATTGTCTTGCCAATAGATAGATCATGGGAATGGAAAGGGTGCCAAAGATAAGGGGGATTACGCGAAGGTCTCTTTCGGGTTTTTCAAAAGGAAAGAATTGATGGGTAAGGATGAAAAAGAGAGGGGCTTGAAGGTAAGCGGGTCTTTCTTTGTAGAATTTGATCTGTTCCTTAAGATTATCCCGTGAATCATTGAATGTGTAAACTTCATCTACCCAGAGGGCCTTTCGATCGAAGGTATAAAACCTCAAGGCAAACCCGATGAGCAGGCAGACAAGGATTAAGAAAATTTCCTTCTTTTTATCGTTCCCCATATTTACCCGCTAATTTATTCAATTGGCATCTCTATCCCTTTTTCATCAAGTGATGAAGGGTCTAAGAGAAAGAGATATATGGAGGCATCCGTTGGAAACCTGTTCCAGTTGAGAAAGCTACCGTCGAAATAACCCTTGAATACAAAAGCGGGATTTTCCTTAATCCTTTTTGCGCTTTCTTTTCCGACAGCGATCCATAAACGGCTACCATCCGAAATATATTGGATACAGCATCTATTAGAGTAGTAAATTGTAAATATTTGGTTTTGGTAAATAAATGATTTTTTGTATTCGATGATTCCTTTCGCATCCTGCTTAATATCAACAACATAATGGCGACCCTCTGGATGAATACCAAAATAATGAAGTATTCCGGGAGTTAATATCCTGTCTCCATCAAAAATTTTATCCCCGGGTCTGAGGTGAGACTTGAGATAAAGGACGAGACCCCTGTGATCCTGTTTCTGACTATGGTAATACAGGGGGAGGATCAATAAATTGGAGAAGATGAATAAAACGATGAAGATGAATTTTAAACGCATCCATCTTTTTAAACGATACAATCTGAATTCAATGGCATTAAGTGAAAGGTAGATAGCGACCAGGAACAGAGGAAGGAGATTGATAAAATATCTGGAAGTGAAATAATGGGTAATGTTTAAGAACTTACAAAAAAGATAAAGTCCCAATATGGGAAATACAAAAGCAGTTAAGAGAAGAATGGCGTTCTTTTTACTCTTTGAAAAGAAAGGCAAGAGAATGAGCAGGATGCTGGAGACAATCATGAGGGGGGCGTGAGGAACCCAATCGTTTAATATCCAGTAAGTAATGCTCCAGAGGGAACCTGGGTCTTCGGTGTGATGGGGATCCATAAGAGGCTGGCCTTTGTAATTTAGAACGACAAATAAGATCCAGGGCAAACAGATAAGGAACAAGAGGCCGTTGAAAATCAGAAAGGAAGAAAGGCTCGGGCGTTTATTCTCATCTCCTGCCTGGTAAAACCAGAGAATCTGAGAGAAAACGAGAAAGGGGATAGAACTGTAACTGGTATAAAATGAGACGCCCAAAAAGAACGCCGAAAGGAATAAGTCTCTCTTTTTCCATGTTTGGAGATGTTTCATGAAAAAGTAGAGTCCTGCCAATCCAAGGAACATGAGCAGGGAGTAAGATCGCCCGTCCTGGGAGAGACTGATGTGATAGGTCATGAAGGTAAGGGAAATTGCACAGGGAAGAGCGATGCCCGCCGAGAATTGCCTGGCGAGTAGATGAAACATAGGGATGGAGAGAGTGCCAAAGATAAGAGGGAGAATGCGTAGGTCCCGCTCGGGTCTTTCGAATGGATAGAAGAGATGGGTGAGGATAAAAAATAGGGGAGGGTGGAGAAAGGTCGGATTCTCTTTATAATATTTGAGCTGACCTTTTAGATCATCCCTCGAGTCATTAAAGGTATAGATCTCATCTATCCAAAGGGATTTCTGGTCAAAGGTATAGAATCTGAGGGCAAAGCCAATGAGGAGACATAAAATGAGGATTAATATTTCATTCCGCTTTCGATGGATCATCCTTCCTCTCAGTTTAAATTTTATTACGATCTTCAGTCTTTTCGATTGATGAACAAGTCATTTCCCATCTCATCTGGAGATTTGGGGTCCCAGAGAAAAAGATATAAAGAACCATCTGTGGGAAACCTTGAGGTGGTAAGAAAGGAACCATCAAAATATCCTTTTAACACGCTTGGAGATGTCTCTTGGAACTTTTTTGCCGATGATTTCCCTACAATAATCCAGAGCCTGCTTCCGTCCGAGACATACTGTTCACAGCAGGTCTTATAATGGTATATGATATATGTTTTATCTTGATATACGAATGGAGATCTAAATTCAATCTCCTTAAAAAGGTTAAAAAGGGATTGAGCTTTCATCTCATTTCTTGACTCATTACTAATAAT
>CAKZKY010000071.1 GCA_937124575.1 uncultured Pseudomonadota bacterium
CCCCCTCCCTCACCTCCCCCCACCCTGATGAGAAGGGAAGGGGTGGGGGTCAACAGAGTTCCCGGAGCTGAGCGATGATCTGTTCGGTCTTAAAATGTCTGAGGCTGATGGCGCTTGAGGGGCAGGTGGCATTACAGGCACCGCATCCCTTGCAGAGAGCCTCGTTAACCGTCATCACCTTCCGGTAAGGATCTAATTTTAGAGCTCTATATTCACAAATCTGCTCGCATAGTCCGCATCCCGCACACATGAGCACGTCGACCCAGGCCGTGATCGGTTCAATTCTCACCCTTCCGGCAAACAGAGGAATTGTGGCTCTCGAAGCGGTTCCATGAGCCTGGGAGATCGTATCGCAGATGTCTTTGGGGCCCTGGCAGGTTCCAGCGAGAAAGACCCCATCTGTGGCTGTATCGAGAGGTCTCAGTTTTGGGTGAGCCTCAAGATAGAAACGGTCCGGCGAGAGCGATAATTTGAGAAGACTCCTCAACTTGTCTGAATCTTTCCTCTGTGTGAGGCCTGTGGCCAGAACGACCAAATCGGCCTCTTCCTCATAAGGTTCTCCCAAAAGTTCATCATCGGCCTTGACGATCAACTTCCCATTCTTCTGATAGATTTCAGACGGAACGCCTTTTCGATAGAAGACGCCCTTTTTCTGGACCGCTTCATAGAACTGCTCGTATCCCTTGCCAAAGGCACGGATATCGATATAACAGATGGTCACACGTGCCTCAGGGATTCGGTCCTTGACGATATGGGCCTGCTTTGCCGTGAACATACAGCAGACCCTGGAACAGTATTCGTTGTTCACCGTCTTATCCCTTGAACCGACACACTGGACGAAGATGATGTTCTTGGGTTCTTTCCCATTGATTAGAAGTTTCCCTTGAGTAGGGCCATCCGGAGAGATCAGTCTTTCGAACTCAAGCCCGGTAATCACATTCTTATATTGACCGTATCCCAATTCCGGCTTCAATTTGGGGTCAAAAGGATCGTAACCTGTGGCGACAATGATCGTTCCGATCTTGGCCTCAAATTCCATTCCGACTTCTTCAAATTGGACTGCACCCTCGGGGCAGATCTCACGGCATTTCCCGCACTCTCCTTTCTGGAGGTAGAGGCAATTCTTCGCATCGATCGTATAACACCGAGGGACAGCATGTTGGAACGGAAGGTAGATCGCAGCCCTCTGGTCGAGTCCCATATTAAATTCGTTTGGAACCCTGACCGGGCAAACCTCTTCACATTTTTTGCAGCAGGTACATCTATCTGGGTCTACATAACGGGGATCATGTCTGATTCTCACTTTAAAATTGCCTACAAACCCTTCTACGCTTTCGACCTCGCTCTGGGTGAGGAGGTGAATGAGAGGATGATTTCCAACCTCTCTCAATTTTGGAAGTAAGGTGACCGATGTCTCTTCGAGATTCGGAAAGGTCCGGTCCAATTGCGCCAGATGTCCTCCAGGAGATGGTAATTTTTCTACCAGATAGACCTCAAAACCGGAATTGGCGATGTCGAGACTTGCCTGAATGCCTGCAATCCCACCGCCAATGACCAGGACAGTGGACGTGACTCCAACCTCATTCTCCTCCAAGGGTTCATGGAGAGCAACTTTTGCTACAGCCGAAGCAATCAGATCCATGGCCTTCTGGGTAGCCTCTTCTTTGTTTGGATGGACCCAACTGCACTGCTCTCGAATATTGGCCATCTCAAAGAAATAAGGATTGAGGCCTGCAGAGCGACAGGCATTTCGGTAGGTGGGTTCGTGCATCCGTGGAGAGCAGGCGGCCACTACAATCCGATCGAGGCCGTTCGTTTTAATATCGTTCTTGATCAGATCCTGACCTGGATCCGAGCACATATACTGATAGTTTCGGGCAATGGCGACATGGGGAAGAGTCCGGGCGAATTCCGTGACCTTCTCCACATCGACTGTAGCCGCAATATTGATCCCACAATGACAGATATAGACGCCTATTTTCATGTTATGTATCACTTTCGTTATTTGGATTGGTGATCATAGTAAGGTATCAACCTCATCAAATAACCAATCACCAAGCACCAATAACGAAATAATCACCAATACCCAACGACCTAAATTAATACCTCTCCCCTTAGGAGAGGGGGGTGTTTGGTTATTGAGTCATTGAAATTTATTTGGAGCTTGGAGTTGGGTTATTGGAATTTTACCTCCTTCCTTTCGCTAAGAGGGTACAGGCGAGGGCAGCAGCACCACTTGCCTGCGCGACCGTATCTGGAATATCCTTTGGTCCCTGACAGCATCCTGCCAGAAAGACCCCTTCTTTCGAGGTAAGGATCGGGTCCAGTCCAGGAGCTCCTGCATAGAACCGGTCTTCTGAGCTTTCCATGCCAAGACTCTCTTTAAAGAACTGGTCCTCCTTTCGAGGAATAAGACCCGAAGCGAGCACAACCAGATCTGCTTCCAATTCAAAAGGTTCACCAAGAAGTGTATCCTCACCCCTCACCACCAATTTTCCATTTCTTCGATAGATTTCAGAGGGGTTTGCCCTTCGGTAGATGATCTCCTCTTTTTGAACCCTCTCATAAAACTCTTCGAAGCCCTTCCCAAAGGCCCTCACATCCATATAAAGAACTGTGATATGGGCCTCCGGTATTTTATCTCTGACCAGATGGGCCTGTTTCGCCGTGTACATACAGCAGACCCTGGAGCAGTATTCGTTTCCGACACTCTTGTCCCTTGAACCGACACAGTGGATGAAGACGACCTCCTTCGGTTTTTCCCCGCCGATCAAGATCTCTCCCTTGGTCGGACCGGATGCGGAGCAGAGCCTTTCCATCTCGATCCCATGGAGCACATTTGGATAGATCCCATAACCGAATTCGGGTTTTGACTTCGGGTCGAAAGGATCAAACCCAGTTGCCAAGATGATAGCACCGACATGGAGTTCAACAATCTCTTCTTTCATCCCATAGGCAATGGCCTTGGGTTGGCAATACTTGGCACATTCGCCACAATCAGAGCACCCGCCACAACTCAGACATCGTTTTGCATCTTCGATCGCCTCTTCCAGTGTAAGACCAGGGCCGAGAGGTTTGATCATATGGGGAAGCACCTCACGCTCATCCCTCTTCGCATCCGGCAAAAGGCTTCGCATCGGAGAGACTTGTCTTCCTTCAGACTCCCGCCCGAGGCGAAGGTCTTCTCCTCGAATCATACGATCAATGGAGATGGCCCCTTTTCTTCCCTGTGCCATGGCTTCGACGATGGTACCCGGTCCAGTGACCCCATCTCCTCCTGCAAAGATCCCTTTGAGATTCGTCTCGAGTGTCACAGGATCAACTTGAATCATGCCCCTGCGGTTCAATTGGATACCTTTTAATGAGATTGAAATGGTTCCAGCTCCATTTGAACCGACTGCCAAAAAGATTGCATCATAATTCTTTTGAATTTCGTCAAAGTAGAGATTTTTACCAATTTCTGTGTTGAACCGAACCTCCACTCCCATCTTCTCGATAATCGATAGGTCTTTCTCGACCACTTCACGAGGTAGGCGATAAGAGGGAAATCCATGAGTGAGAAGTCCGCCCAATTTACTTTTTGATTCGAACAGGGTGACCTGATATCCCATCCTTCTCAAATCGAAGGCGGCGGTTAATCCAGCAGGGCCTCCTCCAATAATAGCGACCTTTTGTGGCTTCTCTTCAGAAGGGGTGAAATCAGGTTCTGTCTGTTCAACATGATCGACTAAAAATCTCTTCAGATCACAGATCGAGACAGGTCGGTCTACTTCGATCCGTTTACATTCTCTTTCACAGGGATGGGCGCAGACATAGGCAAGGATCCCAGGAAAGGGAAGAGTCTGTCTTACCAATGCAAGGGCTTCCTTCAATTTTCCCTGGGAGATGAGAGCCACATATCCCTGGGCATTACAGTGGAGGGGGCAAGTGGCTGTGCAAGGTGGAGTGCCTCTACGGTCCATGGTGTATTTGAGGGGGACAGCCTGAGGAAAGGGGATATAGATTGCCTTTCTGGTGCCAAGCCCCATATCGAATTCATTTGGAAGAGTAACCGGGCAGTGAGATACACAGTCTGCACAGGCCGTACATTTTGTTACATCGACATAACGTGGTTTTTTCCTTACGGTGACTTTAAAATGGCCCGCTTTACCCTCAATCCCGATCACCTCGGAGTAGGTGAGGAGGTTGATATTTGGATGATTGGCTGTGTCCACCATCTTGGGTGTAATGATGCAGGCAGAACAGTCAAGGGTTGGAAAGGTTTTATCCAACTGGGCCATGTGGCCACCGATGGAGGGATCTTTCTCCACCAGATGGACTTTAAATCCCTTATCCGCAATGTCGAGAGCAGCCTGCATTCCTGCAATGCCTGCACCAATGATTAAAGCTTCGGGGATCACGTTTTTTGAATCTTCGTTGCTCATATGCTAAACGCTTCCTTGAGGAATCATGGAATGTTGGAATAATGCGTTTATTCCAGTTTGTTCGTTTATTTCAGTTTTCCGATCAATGCACTGGCGATCGTATTTTTCTGTATCTCCTTGGTGCCTTCGTAAATTTCTGTGATTTTGGCATCCCTGTAGAAACGTTCCACCTCATATTCTGTAATATATCCATAACCTCCGAAGATCTGGATCGCTTCATCAGCAACTTCGACCGCCACTTTTCCGGCAAACATCTTTGCCATGGAGGTCAGCTTCGGGTCGATCCTGCCCTGATCGTAATTCCAGGCAGCCTTATAGGTGAGAAGCCTGGCTGTCTCGAGTTTGGTCGCCATGTCAGCCAGTTTATGTTGGGTGATCTGAAAGTCCACCAGCTTTTTCCCAAACTGTTGCCTCTGTTTGGCGTAATCGAGCGCCCGATCGAATGCTCCCTGCCCAATGCCAAGGGCTTGGGCTGCAATCTCCACACGGCTTTCGTCGAAAAATTCGAGAACTTGATAAAATCCCTTATTCTCTTCACCCAGCAGATTGGTTAAAGGAACCCGAACATCGCTAAAAGAGAGTTCAGCTGTAGAGGTCATTCGAATTCCCATCTTGGGCATGATCTCGGTTGCATCCAAACCTTTGGTTCCCTTTTCAACGATGATGGTGCACTGGCCTCGATAAGGGGGTGTGGCTTTGGGATCGGTCTGGCACAACACGACGAAAAAATCGGCAAGAAGTCCGTTGGTGATAAACGTCTTGGTTCCATTGATCACAAACGAATCCCCCTGTCTTATGGCGGTCGTGCCCATAAAGGTGATATCACTTCCGTGATCTGGCTCGGTGTAGGCCCCTCCGGAGATGAATTCACCACGGGCGACGGGGATTAGATATTTCTTCTTCTGTTCATCCGTTCCAAAGCGGAGGACGACTTCTGAAGAGAAGTCTGCAAGCGTTACTGCAACTCCAACTCCGGAATCTTTCCGGCAGAATTCCTCCACGATGAGGATATTTTCAGTGATGCCATAACCCTGGCCCCCATACTGCTCAGGGAAGTGGATTCCGATAAATCCCAACTTGCATGCTTTCTTCCAGATCTCTCTGGGAAAGGTGTGGGTTTGCTCCCACTCGAGGATCTTCTCCTTATCGTACTCTCCCTGGATGAAATCTCTGGCGGCCTTCTGAATATCCTTCTGTTCCTGGGTCAGTTCAAAATCCATGGGGCACCTCGTTTCAGTTCGGAGTGATGAGTTCGTAGTTCGGAGTATTAAATTCTTTAAGTTTTACCCCGAACCACGAACTCCGACCTCAAAACTTTATTTTTTCAGTTCTTTGATCTTATCCTTGATCACCGGTACGATTTTAAAGAGGTCAGCCACGATGCCATACTGGGCAACTCCGAAGATGGGGGCTTTCGGGTCTTTGTTGATGGCGATGATGGTGCCCGAACCTTTCATCCCGGCAACATGCTGAAAGGCGCCACTGATCCCGATGGCAATGTAGACTTTTGGTTTTACTGTCTTTCCAGATGTTCCGACCTGGCAACCCTTAGGAAGCCATTTCTTATCGACCACAGGCCGAGAGCAGGCCAGTACTCCACCAACCGAGTCTGCTAATTCCTTCACCATGGGGATATTCTCTGCATCCTTAATCCCTCTACCAATGGCTATGAGAATATCGGCCTGGGTAATGTCAACCTCACCTGCTGCAGCCTCTACATACTCAAGAAAACGTCTGGCAAGACCCTCGTCTGTGAGTGGGGAAGGGAGACTTACGATTTCTCCAGAAAGAGGTGGTTTCTCGACCGCCGGAAAGGCTCCTGCTCGAACCGTAACCATATACTGAGGGCTTGGCTTCAAAAAGGATACGGCCGCATTGATCTTGCCTCCATAGATCTGCCGGGTGAGAGCAAAAGTTTCATCGTTGGGCTCGATTCCGATACAATCGGTTGCCAGAGGAATCTTCAGATGAGCGGCCAGGCTTGGGGCAAAATCCATACCTGTTGCTGTATGACCGATCATCGTGAGCAGGGGCTTCCTCTCGGTGATGAGCTGGGTGAGCACCTTCTCATAACTCTCTGAGTTGTAGAATTCGAGCCGATGGTCTTCGATGAGAAGCACCCGATTGGCTTTGGGCTTCAGGGCTTCTGCCATGTTCTTCACATCTTTTCCAAGGAGGACAACGGATAATTCGCCTCCCAAGCTTTCTGAAAGGTCTCTTCCTTTAGAAAGCATTTCCCAGGTCACATCTCTCAATTCTCCACGTCGATGTTCTGCGACGACAATAATCTCTTTCATTAGGACACCCCTCCTTTATCCTTCAGAATATCGAATACCTTCTGCGCTATCTCTTCGGGTTTTCCCTCGAGCATCTCTGCCCCCTCACCAACTGGAGGCAGAAAGACTTTTTCAAGCTGAATGTTCGAACCGGACAGACCGACTTCTTCAGGTTTGAGATTGAGGTCCGAAGCTCCGAGGGCTTTGATCTCCTTTTTGGCAACTTTCCGAATACCCATAATGGAGACGTAACGTGGCTCATTAATTCCTGTCTGAATGGTAAGAAGTGCAGGAAGGTCCACTTCGACGACTTCTTCCAGTCCTCCTTCCAGTTCACGATGGGCTTTCACCTTTTTATCCTGGACTTCGATGCGGTTTACAATAGAGACATGAGGAATACCTAACAGCTCTGCCATCACCACGCCGACCTGACCATACCCATCATCCTCAGCCTGAGTGCCTGTCAGAATAAGATCGTAAGGTCTGGTACGGATCGCTTCAGCAAGGACCTTGGCAGTGGCATAACCGTCTCCATCGACAAAAGCAGGATCAAAGAGCCGGAGGGCCTCATCGGCGCCCATAGCCAGGCACTTCCTTAAGGATTCGTTCGAATCCTCTCCACCCAGGGAGAAGACGGTGACCGTTCCTCCCAACTTCTCTTTCAGTTGAATGGCTTCCTCAATTGCATAATTGTCCCATTCATTAAGATCGAATGCGAGTCCACTTTTATCGATGTCTTTTCCCGACTTATCAATGGATATATCCGCATCCGCCGTGTCAGGGACCCTCTTAATGCAGACGATAATATTCATTCATATTCCTCCTTTCTCTAAGGCTTACGTTTTCTTTAATCGTTCCACCTTTGCCCAACAGATCCCATCCCCAACGATAGCGCTGGGAGAGGAGATAATAATAACCGATGGAGCGGGTTTTAAAGAGATCATCACTTTGATCTTAAGCGATTTTCCTTCTTTTGTTGAAATTTGGACCATTTCTCCATTTTCAATCCCAAGCGACTGAGCATCTTTTACATTCATTTCGAGATGAGGGTTCTCCTGGACCTTCTTCAGATTTTCACTTCTCAAGCTGATCTTTCCTGCTTGAAAGAGTGAGGAGGTTTCAACTAGACAGAAAGGATACTGTCCAGTGGGTGCTTGGGGTGTGTGGGTTTCTACCGGGATCAGTTTTGCCTTTCCGTTTGGAAAGCCATCGCCATAAAGATAATCGGTTCCTTTGGGCCATTGCTCCCCATCCCGAACGGACTGGTAATGAGGAACGATCTTTGAGATCTCCTCTAAAACGGCCTCTGGGGTCACTTCTCCTATCGGGTGTTCCAGAATCTGAAGGAGTCCAGAGAATATTTCAAAATCCGATCTGGATTTTTCTTTTGGCAGACGAAGTGGATGAAGTTTTTGAACCCTTCTTTCAAGATTGATATAGGTTCCGGATTTCTCAATGAACGAACAGGCTGGCAAGACCAGATGAGCCTCTTTTGCAGATTCGGTCATAAAGAGATCCTGAACGACGAGAAGTTCGAGATTCTTTAAAGCATTTGGTGAGAGGGGGAGATCCTTTCCGATGAGATAGAGGGCTTTGAGGCTACCCCCTTCAGCTTTTTTGAGAAGATTTTCGCTCGTCTCAATGCCCGAACCAATTTCCATATCAATGGCCCCCTGAGTGTTACATTTTTCAAGGAGCAGAAGAATGCCTGAGGATTTCTTACCGATATGGCTGGTCAACAAGGCCAGATTGGAGCAGGCCATAGCAATCTTTTCTGAATCTAAAGAGGGCCAATGGCCTGGACCGATAAGGATCATTCCATTCTTTGCCTGTGCAAATTTTTTGGCGGTTTCTTCAACCTCAGCCATTCTCTCTTTGGAGAGGAAGGCCAGATGTTCCAGATACTCGCTCTGCTTTTGGCGTAAAGCCTCGATCCCTTCTGTCTTTTCTTTAAGAAATTCTTTCGCCTCCAGCCCTTCTCGAAGGATGACACCGATCATCCCATTGAGCCAAGCAATTTCCTCTCCTGGCTTCATCAAGAGCTTAATGGAAGGGGGCGAAAGAGGAGACATCTGAGTATTACGGCTTAACCCTAGATCGTAATTTCCAACGATGATGAGTTGAGCTCTATTCTTCCGGATAGCCAGGTGAATCTCGTTTTTGATAATGGGATGGGTTTGGGCAGGGTCGACTCCAACGATTAAGAGAATATCGGCCTCTCGAATCTCTTTGATGGAGTTTGTGGAAGAGGCATAACCGAGGGTCTTTAAAAGTCCGTTGCTCAACCCTTGAGTAGTCCTTTGGCTATCGAGAACGATCTGTTCGGAGCCTATCGATTCTTTAAAGAATTTTTTGAAGAGGAAGTACTCTTCGTTGGTGAGCCGACTCGAAACGATCGCCCCAATGCTCTGGGGGCCATGTTGAGCTTTGATCCCTTCAAGCTTTAAGGCCATCGAACGAAGAGCCTCTTCCCAAGAAATCTCTTCAAGCCGGCCGTTCACCCTTAAGAGTGGGGTCTTGAGCCGTTCAGGGTTGTCGACAAAGTCCCAACCGAATCTGCCTTTCACACAGAGATTTCCATCATTAGGCCCCTGATCGGGAGAGGAGAAGACCCTTTTGATCTCTCCCTCTTTTGAGCCGATGGTGAGCAGGCATCCACATCCACAGTATGGGCAAGGGGTCGTGGTCTCGGTGAGCTCCCATGCCTTGGTCTTATAATCGAAGCAGTTGCTGGTAATCGCTCCAACTGGACAGGTGTCGAGACACTGGCCACAGAATTCGCACCGAAGAGGACGGTGGAAGTCCGTATCAATGATGCACCGAATCCCCCTACGGGTAAAGGAGAGCTCGCCCACACCCTGAACCTCATCGCAGATTCGCACACAGCGACCGCAGAGGATGCATTTGTTGCCATCCCTCTGAAGAAGAGGGGAGGAATCATCCGACGGGAAGGTAATCGGATCCCAAGGATAGAGGGTCTCCTGAAGGCCATATTCGTAGACCAGGTTCTGAAGTTCGCATTCACCCTCTTTTTCACATCTCGGGCAGGTCATGGGATGGTTAAGCAGGATGAGTTGGAGTTGAATCTTTCGGGATTCGATGATTTCGCGAGAATGGGTCGTGATCTCCATCCCGTTTCTTGCGGGGGTAAAACAGGACGGAAGAAGCTCTTTTTTCCCCTTCTCCTGAACCATGCAGAGTCTACAGGCGCCAAAGGGGATGAGCCTTCGATCGTTGCAAAGGGAAGGAATCCGAATACCAGCCCTCTCAGCTGCCTCAAGGATCGTCTTTCCCTTTTCGATTTCTACAGGGATACCATCAATCGTCAGTTTTATCGTTTGGTTTGCCATGAAATTTAGTCATGCTGAACTTGTTTCAGCCTCTCCTGTTTTAGAGCCCTTCACTCAAATCTTTCCAATCTGGATTGAAACTATTTAAAGTTAATCTTCCAATCTCTATGCCAATTCTTTAATTGCTTCTCCTTTTCTATTGCACTTCTAATATCTTCTGTTATTTCGTAATAAATCAGTTTATTAAGGTTATATTTCTTAGTAAAACCTTTAACCAACTTATTTTTGTGTTCAAATACTCTACGTTCAAGATCGTTTGTTAATCCAATATATA
>CAKZKY010000072.1 GCA_937124575.1 uncultured Pseudomonadota bacterium
TCTTTAACCAATCCTCAACAATCCCAGGAGTATAAGTTTTATGGCATTCCAGACAGGCGGTCGTCTCCTGGCTGATGGAGGGAGGAGATCTCTTTTTGGCGGCTGGCTGGGCTAAGAGGACAACTGGCACTAAGGCACAGACAGAAAGGATGAAAATGGTCATATTTTTCATCTGTTAGACTTCCCTCTTCAATTCTTCATAGACCTTTTTCACCTCCTCAACGGAGGATTCGTCTTCAAGAGTGGTCAGGTCCCCAATACTGGCACTGGTGGCGACCGCCCTGAGAATTCGCCTCATGATCTTTCCGCTCCTTGTTTTTGGGAGTTTTGAGACGAAGTAGATCTGTTCCGGGCTGGCTACTGGACCGATCGATTTTCGGATTATGTCTTTCAATTCAGCCTTAATTTCAGGGGAAGGGGAGAAGCCTTCTTTTAAGATGGCGAAGATCACAATGGCTTCTCCTTTAATCGGGTCCGGAATGCTTGCCACTCCTGCCTCAGCAATGGCTGGATGAGAGACTGCAGCATCTTCAATCTCCACAGTTCCGATTCGGTGTCCGGCAATCTTGAGCACTTCGTCAGCCCTGCCCAAAATCCAGTAGTAACCATCCTTATCCCTGATTGCATAGTCACCAGTATAATAGATCCCTGGAAACTTGGACCAGTAACTTTCTAAATAACGTTTGGGATCCCCATAAACTCCAAGGAACATTCCAGGCCATGGGGCTTTGATCACAAGGATTCCCCTTTCCTCAGGAGGCATGGATTGCCCATTTTCGTCTACGACATCGGCGTAGATTCCAGGGAGAGGAAAAGTGGCTGAGCCGGGTTTGAGAGGAGGACATTCAATCGCAGGTGCGGGTGAGATCATGATGCCGCCTGTTTCGGTTTGCCACCAGGTATCTACAACCGGACACTTCTCCTTCCCGATATGTTTATAATACCATGCCCATGCTTCTGGATTGATCGGTTCTCCTACACTTCCAAGGAGTTCGAGGCTGGAGAGATCATGTTTTTCAATCTCTTTTTCTCCGTGCCTCATCAACATTCGGATGGCGGTCGGAGAGGTGTAGAAGATGGTGACGCCGTACTTTTCAATAATATCCCACCAGCGATCAATCGTCGGGTAGTCCGGAGCACCCTCATAGAGGACGATGGCAGCTCCATGCATGAGCGGAGCATAGACGATCGAGCTGTGGCCGGTTACCCATCCGACGTCAGCCGTACACCAGTAGACGGATTCCTCTTTGATGTCAAAAACCCATTTATAAACCGAATGATTGAAGGTGAGGTAGCCTCCTGTTCCGTGTACAATACCCTTTGGTTTTCCGGTCGTACCTGAAGTATAGAGGATGTAGAGAGGATGGAGCGAATCCATTGGACCCGGGTTGACAAAGAGATTGGCCTGATCCATCAATTCATGGAGCCAGATATCCCTGCCCGGTTTCATCACGACAGGAATCCCTGCCCTTCGTACCACGAGCAGGTGTTCAACCGAAGGAGTCATTTCGAGGGCCTCGTCAGCAATCCGTTTCAAAGCCACGGGCTTTCCTCTCCTGTAACCAGCATCTGCTGTGATGAGAAGCCTTGCGCCTGTATCATTGACCCGATCTGCCAGTGCCTGCGAACTGAAGCCGGAGAAGATCACCGTATGGGTCGCTCCAATTCTCGCACAGGCGAGCATGGCAATCGGTAGTTCAGGGATCATAGGAAGGTAGAGGGCAATCCGATCTCCTTTTTTGATCCCAAGATTGAGAAGGACAGAGGCAAATTTGTTCACCTCTCTGTAAAGGGTAGAATAACTGAGGACACGTGTGTCTCCAGGTTCCCCTTCCCAGTAGATGGCCACTTTACTTCTTCGCCAGGTTTTGACGTGGCGGTCCACACAGAGATAGGAGGCATTCAGTTCTCCTCCAACAAACCATTTGGCATAGGGCGGCTGCCAGTCCAGTACTTTGTCCCACGTCTTAAACCAATCGAGTTTGCGGGCCTCCTCTGTCCAGAATGCTTCAGGGTCTTTAATGGAGCGATGATAGATTTCAAAATATTTCTTAAAGGGCCAGTAGGTGGAAGTGGATGTAAGAATAGAGTGAGTCATAAGGCCTCCTTCATCTTGACATGGATTGAAAATCCAGATTAAATTTAGCAAAGTTTTATTAAAATTGAAAGATGCAAAGAATATCTGCGATTCTTCTTGGAGCGGGTGAGTCAAAAAGGATGGGAAGAGATAAACTTCTTCTTCCCTGGGGAAAGAAGACGGTGCTGGAGCACTCTCTTCAAGTCCTTCTTGCCTCCGAGGTAGATGAAGTCATCGTTGTTCTTGCCCATCCCATCAAAGGGATAGATGGTCGTCTGATTAAGAAAGGGGTGAAAGTGGTGCTCAATCCCGAATATAGAAAAGGGATGAGCAGTTCGATACGAAGAGGGATCCAGGCGTTGAGTCCTAAAAGTGGAGGCATCCTCATCGCTTTTGGAGATATGCCTCTCATGAAGAGGCGGACGATTAATGCTTTAATTAAGGTTTTTAGAAGAACGGAAGGGAAGATCATTGTCCCCTCATTCAATGGGAGGAGAGGGCATCCTGTCATTTTTCCTCGTAACTATGAGAGGGAGTTATTAAGATTGAAAGGGGATAAGGGAGGGAGAATCATTCTGGAGAAACATTCCGAAGATGTTTATGTGATTTCGGTCAAATCAGAAGGGGTTGTCAGGGATATTGATACATGGAGCGATTATATCGAGGTGACGAAGGCGAGGTGTAAATGCAATAGGGGTTTGGAAAGGATAAGGCCAAAAGGAGTTTCAAATGGATTCGAGTAAAAAGTTATCTGAGTTGATTGTCTTAATAAGGGGAGCAGGGGAGATGGCAAGCGGAGTTGCCCATCGGCTTCATCAATCCCATTTTAAGCTTTGCATGACAGAGGTCTCTCAACCACTTGCTGTGAGAAGGGAAGTCTCTTTTAGCGAAGCGGTCTACGATGGTGAAAAAGAGGTGGAGGGCATACGGGCGAAACGGATCACCGGAACCGAGGAGATTGAATCCACATGGGATAGAGGAAAGATTCCCATCCTGATTGATCCCGAGGCTGAAAGGGCGAGAAAATATTTGAAACCAGATGTCCTGATCGACGCCATCATGGCCAAGAGGAACTTAGGGACTCATATTGAGGATGCTCCTCTGGTTATCGGTCTTGGTCCGGGGTTTACTGCTGGAAAGGACGTCCATATTGTTATTGAAACGAATCGGGGGCATCACCTCGGAAAGATGATTTTTAGAGGTGAGGCAGAGCCTGACACCGGAGTTCCAGGAGAGATCGGTGGCTATACGATCGAAAGGCTTCTTCGAACGATGAAGAAGGGGATCTTCCGTCCTCAAAGAGCGATTGGTGACAAGGTGACCAAAGGAACCGTCGTTGCGGTTGTGGATGATTATCCGGTCATTGCCCAGGTGAGTGGTGTTGTGAGGGGACTTCTTCGCGAAGGTATTGAAGTGAAGAAGGGGCTAAAAGTTGGCGACATCGATCCAAGAGGCAAGAGAGAGCACTGTTTCACCATTTCGGAAAAGGCCAGAGCGATCGGCGGTGGTGTGCTGGAGGCGATTTTATATTGGTTTAATAAATGATGGATGGACGACAGAAGATGGACGATGGATAATGGGCGAAGAGCCAAGAGCCAAGAAAAACGGGTCGTTATCAGAAGCATTGGGGCTTAAGCCAAGAGAGATGATCAGCCTGACCGGAGCAGGCGGAAAGACCACCTTGATGTTCCGGCTTGCCAGAGAGTTGTTTCTTGAAGAGAAAAGGGTCATTACCACAACAACGACAAAAATATTAAAACCTTCTATCGATGACTCCCCCTCTCTTTTTCTGTCCGGAGATAGGGAACGAATCAGAGAGTTTCTGGACAGCCACCTCCAGCAATATAGACATATCACGCTTGCAGAAGAGGAGATCGAGAAGGGGAAGTTGAGAGGGATTTCTCCGGAATTGGTAGATCATCTTTGGAATTTGTATGATATGGAAGCCTTGATCATAGAGGCTGATGGAGCGGCCGGCAGACCAGTGAAAGCTCCAAGGAAAGGGGAACCGGTTATCCCTTCATGCACGACCCTTGTGGTGGCTGTTTTGGGTATGGATGGTGTTGGAAAGGAGGTAAACGATCAATATATCTTTCAGGCGGAGCAGGTCTCGAAATTGACAGAGATTCGAAAAGGTGAGAGAATGACAGAGGAAGGAATGGCTATCTTGATGACCCATCCAGAAGGTCTCTTTAAAGGAGCACCAGTTTCTTCAAGAAAGATTGCTTTTCTGAATAAGGTAGACATCTTAGAGGGAGTTGCTAAAGCGAAGAGAGTATCCCAACTGATTTTCGAAAGGAGAGGGGTTAAAATTGATAGAGTTGTTTTGGGACAGTTAAAAAGGGAACCACCTGTTGCTGAGGTCTTTATGTCATGAGTGTCACATTATAATACTGAGAGGAGAAGAGATGAAGTACCGCAAGGTTATAATGATAAATTTTCTGATCGTCTTTTGCTTGGTTTCAATAGCCCTCTCAGAAGAGTATTCCCTCACCTACTTTTTAAGTCGAATCACTTCAAAACCAGTTGCTCTCTCCAGCAAGGAGAGGTTAGAACTATTAAGTCGGATAGAGAGACTTCTCGATCTGGCTCGAGGGGCAAGCCAAAAGATGACCAAGGACTTACAGACGGGGGAGATCGATATCCGATATCAAGAAGGGGAATTCTGGTTATCGAAACTCAAGGAGGATGATAAGTCCTTTCAAACGGCCATGGAGCAGATTAAAATCTTAAAAGAGAGGCCTGGTCATCTGGTAGCGTCGGTTGGGCTATACAAATCCCTTAAGGACCTCTCCATCAATTTTAATGCTTACAATAATATGTCTTCTTTTTCTGCCTTTGTGGGCGATCTGGCTCCTGAATTGGATTTATGGACGGATCCAGTTTTTTACCAACTCTATCTGCTTCCCCTTGCTCGCCTCAAGGATGCAGAAAAGGGATCTCCACAGAAAGAGAAACCACCTGTACCCAAAGGAAAGAAGCCTTAGCTGAGGTGAGGTTTGAGAAATGATCGATATCTACACTGAAATCGTGAAAGTTCTTGAAGCAAAGGAGCCATTAGCCCTGGCCACCATTGTCAACCGTGTGGGTTCTGCTCCCAGGGAAGCAGGTGCGAAATACCTGATCAAGAAGGACGGGACAACCGTTGGCTCAATTGGAGGGGGATGCGTGGAAGCCGATGTGTGGCAAGAAGCCCAAAGGGTGATGGAGAATGGAGAGGGGAAAGTTCTTCGCTTTAAATTAACCTCTGAGCAATTGGCTGAAGGGGGGCTTATCTGCGGTGGGAATATTGATATTTTTTTGGAACCTCTTGGAGAGGATTCCTTAACGATTTATCGGGAGGTAGAGAAGGCCCGAAGAAGGGGAGGTTCAGGCGTCCTTGCAACAGTGATCTCCATAGATGGTGAATATCCGAAGAGGCAAGGGGTCAAGGCATTCATCAAGAAGTCAGGAGAGAAGACAGGCCTCCTTTTCTTGGGAGAGGATGTGGAAAAAAGGATTTTTAAAGAGGTGGAGAGACTTGGCAAAAGTAAGAAGTTAGAAGTCATGGTCATCCAATCCGAGAAAGAGCCTCCTTCTTGGAAGAATCTGGAGATTCTGCTGGAACCCATCTACTCCGAGCCGACCGTCTATATCTTTGGCGCAGGTCATATTTCCCAGCAGTTAGCTCCTCTTGTTAAGAAAGTTCATTTTAAGGTGGCAGTCATTGATGATCGGGAGATTTTTGCAAACCGTGATCGATTCCCTGAAGCCGATGAGATTATTGTTTCAGAGTTTGATAGAGCCTTCGACCAGATAACGATCAATGAATCCAGTTTTATCGTCATTGTGACGCGAGGCCACCTCTTTGATGGGCTTATTCTGGAGAAAGCGGTTAAAACGGATGCCTGTTACATCGGTATGATCGGTTCAAAGAAGAAGATTCAGACTCTTTACAAGAATTTGACCATGGAAGGGGTGCCCAGAGAAGCTCTCGATAGGGTTCATGCTCCCATCGGCCTTGATATCCTTTCCGAAACTCCTGAGGAGATTGCCATCAGCATTGTCGCTCAATTGATTAAAGAGAGAAGAAGCAAATTGGCCTAAATCATGCGGGGCCCATTATTCCTGCGAAAACGGGAATCCAGAAGAAGATTGGATTCCGGATCAAGTCTTGAGTGACCATCACCCTAATTGAGCGAAAAAATTCCTATATTGAATTGTTTCACTGATGGTTAAGCCAATATTGATTTTTATGGTCCCATTTTAAAATCCCCTTCATTCCCCTTTTTCAAAGAAGGAATGATTGTATTGTTCTTCCCTTTGGCAGAGTCGGTACGACTCGAAACCGAGAAGAGTGAGAGAGGATTTTATAAAAATTTTCACACAATTGGGGTAAAAGATAGGCTGTTTGGTGGATCAAGGTTTTTAGTAGCGTGCATTGTCTGTTTCTGAACAATGTCCTTGACGTTGTTATTTAGGGGTTTCTTTCCAAGATAGCCATTCATCTAAAACATCCTTTTTGAATCGCCAACTTCCACCGATTTTTCGGCCCGGTATATCTCCTCTCTTTGCAAGGCGATAGATGGTTCGGACATGGATGTTCAAATAATCGGCCGCTTCTCTCGGAGTGAGAACCTCTTTAGGTTGAGATCCAGAACTTTTATCCATTTTTTCATCTTCTTTTTAAGATTTGGGGAGATAGGTCGCCTATCTCAATATCTCCTTAATATCCGTCTCTTGCATCGTCCATCTTCCCTCGTCTATCGTCCTTCGTTCACTGATCGAGCACTTCTCTGACTTTTTTGGCGAGAGCCTCCGGCGTGAAGGGTTTCTGGACAAAGTTCACTCCTTTATCCAGGACTCCATGATGAACGATGGCATCATCCGTATAGCCTGAGATGAAGAGAACCTTGAGATCAGGTTTCGAAACTTTCAAGCGGTCCGCCAGTTCCTTACCACTCATTCCAGGCATTACTACATCGGTTAGTAAGAGATCAATTTTTCTATCGGGATGGTCCTGAACCATCCTTAATGCCTCCAATCCATCAGGGACTTCATATATCTGGTATCCTCTCACTTTTAGAATGCGGACGGCCAGCTCACGAACTGACCGTTCATCTTCTGCGATGAGAATGGTTTCATTTCCTATTCCAGGGGAGGTTTGATGATCATCCTTTTTCAAAATATCTTCTTCCTCTTCAACTCTCGGGAGGTAGATGTTGAAGGTCGTACCACAACCGGGTTCGCTGGATACATTTATATTTCCACCGCTTTGCTTAACAATCCCATAAACCGTTGAAAGTCCTAAACCGGTGCCTTTTCCTTTGGCTTTTGTTGTAAAGAAGGGTTCAAAGAGATGTTCCTTTACTTCTCGGGTCATTCCAACCCCTGTGTCCGTAATGGTTAGCCTTACATAACTTCCAAGGCCTATATCGGGATAAGCAAGCCTATTCGTTTCGCCCACATCCACTCTGTTTGTTTCGATGAATAGTTTTCCTCCGGATGGCATGGCATCCCTTGCATTGACCGCCAGATTGAGAATGACCTGTTCAATCTGGCCCGGATCGGTCTTAACTTTGCCCGCATCTTCGCTCAGCCTATAAATCAGTTCGATATCTTCGCCGAGGATGCGATGGAGCATCTTGTCGAGGTCTTGGATGAGGGCATTCAGATTAAGGACCTTAAATTCGAGAATCTGTTTCCGGCTGAAGGCCAAAAGCTGGCGGGTTAAATTCGCTGCTCGCTCGCCCGCCTTATAGATTTCATTGAGATTATCTTTCAGGGGATCTCCCTCTCTTAATCCAAGAAGGGATAGTTCACTATAGCCTTTGATGACCGTGAGGAGATTATTAAAATCATGGGCGATGCCTCCAGCTAATCGCCCGATGGCCTCCATCTTTTGGGCCTGACGGAGCTGTTCCTGGGTTTCCTGAAGGGCTTGCTCGGCACGCACGCGCTCCGTGATATCCTCACAAGCCATCAGATTTTCCCCTGTCTCCAGTTGGACAGAGATGAAATGAATAATTTTTTCAGTTCCGTCCTTGCATTTTACTTTAAAAATTCTGGGTCTCTTTTCTCCAAACTCAGAAGATGTCAGATCATCCAGCCAGGCAGAGATGACATTATGCCTGTAAGTGGGATCAGGGTATGCCTTTCTGAACCAGGTTTTCCCATCCGGGACATCATTTAAATCATATCCGAACAACTCTTTAAATTTGGGATTAATATATTTGAAGGTCCCATCCTTGTCGATCATCGCCATACCAAAAGGAGCATTTTCCGATAAAGACCGGAATCTTTCCCTCTCAGCATGCAGAGTCTCCTCTGCTTGTTTACGCTCGCTGATATCTCTGGCCCAGACCTGAATTCCGGGTTCTCCTAAGTAATTGATGACCTTTGCATTAATTTCTCCCCAGAATGAAGAGCCATCTTTTCGAAGGAATTTTACCTCGTAAGTGGAGGGGGGTGATTCTCCTCGTAAACGCGCCTGCGCCCTTTCACGAGTGAGAGCCTGATAATCTGGGTGATAGACAATCCAGTGGTTACGACCCTCTAATTCCCCTGGTTCATAACCAAGCATTTCATGGAGGCGACGGTTGGCAAAGGCAATCTTAACCCCTTTTTGAATCCAGACTCCGTCAAAACTTTCTTCAACCAACATTCTGTATCGTTCTTCACTTTTGGATAGAGCCTCTTCAGCCTTTTTTCGTTCAGTGATGTCAGTGAAGTTCTCAAGAAGATATTTTTTCCCTTCTAATGTGATGGAGACTACCGTCTTAATAATGGAAAGGGAATCCCCTTTCGCTGTCAGTAAGATGCGTTCAGAACTGTCAACATTCTGCTTAAGGTCTGTAATCGGACACTTTCCTTTTTCAGCCGGACAGACAAAGTGGTGACATTCTTGATTGATTATCTTTTCTTTTGAGGTTCCGATTAACTTTATGGCGGCAGGATTGACATCAACAATCGTGTGTGTGTCCGGGTCTACAACCAACACACCGGTTTGGATGGAATCCAGGATCATCTTCAAACGGATTTCACTTTCCCTCAACTCAACCTCTGCACGCTTACGCTCGGTAATATCTCGAACGATCCCTCGGAACCCAGCTGGTTGTCCTGAAGAATCCTTAATCAAGGAGATGGAGGATTCAACATGACGTTTCATGCCATCCTTTCTGATGATTTCCCAGTCGAAGAGCTTCGAAGGGACTCCCGTTCGATAGACTTGATTAAAGGCCTGATAGAGTTTCTTCGCATTCTCTTCGTCCATATATTGACGATTATTCATTCCCAGCAATTCGTCTTTTGAATATCCGAGAAGTTGGGAGACAGAAACATTGAAGAAGGTAAAATTGCCGGCAAGATCAACTTCATAATAACCTTCTGCAATGTTTTCAAGAATGGTCCGGTATCGTTCTTCCGATTCTTTCAGGGTATCATTCAAAAACTTTTGCTGAATGGCTGCCCCAAGGGTTTCAGCCGCCGCACGAAGAGCATCGATTTCAGCTATTGACCATTCACGTTCAATCTGACATTCATCAAATCCAATAAACCCCCACCATTTTTGACCAACAAAAATAGGCGTGACAACGATGGACCGGATGTTCTGTGGAGTTAATACATTTTTTTCGCTTTCAGGGAATTCTTTTACATGGCCTTGAATGAGTTGGCCTTGACCAAGCATCTCTTCCCACCGTTCAAACCCGTTCTTCCTTAAAGAGAAACCCTGAAGGTCGGGGTTGTCTATTTGGGGGCTAATTCCGGAAGCGCACCATTCATAACGCTGACTGGTTAAAAGATTCCCATCCTTCTCAGAGTTGTTCTCAAAGATGTAGACGCGACTCACTCCTGTAGCCTTGCCCAATCGCTCCAGAACTTCCTGGATGCTTTGTTTCCAGTCGGTTGTCCTCAAAAACTGCCCGGCAGCAAAACTCACAGCATCCAGAATGGTATCGCTTCGGCGACGGATATTCTCAGTCCGTTTGTGCTCCGTTAGAAGACGTTCGGTTTTTCGTAGCGCCCCCACTCTTAGTTTGCCCGTCTTTTGGGTCTGTTTTTTTCCCATCATCCTTTACCTGTTGTTGGTATAGAAATCTCTGTAGATTAATAAAAGAAGCAAGTTTTGTTCCAAAATGCTCCAAATTGTCATAAAGATTATTAAAAATTCATATCTCATTGATTTTTTAAAGTATTTATGTTTATAAGCCTGGAAGCGTAAAGGGATAGAAGGGTAA
>CAKZKY010000073.1 GCA_937124575.1 uncultured Pseudomonadota bacterium
AAATTTTTACTTGACAACCGATTTTCAATGTGGTAAATGGTTTTGAAATTAAAAGGCCCTGACCTCTGACCTCTTTATTTACCCTCTCCCCCATTTGGGGGGAGAGGGTAGAGTGAGAGCGAAGGGTTTTGTGGGTTAGAGAGCGAAAAGCAGTTTTTCAGGGCCATTGAAATTTTTTCTTGACAAAGATTGATGCCCTATGTTAATTGGATTAAAAGATAAGGAAATCCTTTATAAGATTTCTTTAAGAAAGGGGTGATCCACAGGGTTTAAGGGGGTGAGTGATCTCCACTCAAGTCTTTCAAATCTCGGTGAATAAATTAAAGACAGAAGGAGGTGATGCGAGAAGAAGAATGGAATTTGGATGGAATTGGATAAGTAAAAAAAGAAAAGAGGTTAAGGGTCAAAAGTCAGAACTGATTAATTAGACAGAGGAGGAAAAAGATGATGAGATATCTAAAAATTTTATTTGTAAGCATGGTAGTAATCGGGTTGATGACCGGCTCGGCTTTGGCAGCCTCGCTCAATGCCGGAAATACAACAGTCGCTTCAGAATTAGTTCCTGCGGCAGGCGCTCCAGTGCCTGGCGGGGTCAACACGGCCTATCAGCCCACAGGCCCCGTGGCCGCGACCACGCAGATTAAAGTGTCGTTGACAAACGGAACCTTTGCTGCAGGCCAAATTGATTTATGCGATTCATGGGGTAATTCTTATTTGGCTGGTCCTGTTACTACTGTTGCTGGTGCAACGAGCGTGACAATGACCTTGACGGTTCCATTGGCATCGGGTACCGTTTACAACTTTCAGCCCGCTGCCTGTGTTGCTGGTCCTGTGGCATTGACCAACGTCAATATCGCCGCGGGCGCAGTCGGAGGCTCAGTGGTCACCATGACGGTTGACAATGCCTTGAATCCAGGTGACCCTAACATCTACGCGACGGCGCCGGTTACCACTCTGGTAGACCAGTTCTCGATCGAACTGACGCCGGTTACGAGCGTCATTAGGTTTGCCGGCGGCATGAGGGATTTTGCCGGCACAATTACCACCTCTACGAATACCTTCGTGCTCCTCAGCAATGAAACAATCGGGACCAGGGTAATCACGGGTCTTCCTGATAACGTGAGTTGTTTAAGTCCTATGAGTGGTGGGGGTGGAAAGGACTTTAGGTATACGGCGACTCCAGGGACCGGCAACAATTTTAGCGGGGTGGCGACATTCACATTCTCTGGAGCCGTGACGGGAGTTGTCATTGACAATGTTATAGCCACAGGGGATGCAAGTGCGACCGGAGTTGTGACCGGCCTTGTTAATACGAGAGTGTGCGGCTCTGCAACCCCTGCTGCCACCAAAGCATTGGCTGGTAATCGGAATTCGTTGATTCTCACCGTTGATGGAACGACCGTCATTACACCGAGAACTTACAATATTAAGATTGACACGGTGGAGGGCGGCGAAATCTTAGCCGCAGCGAGGACCTTGTTTGGGCCGGCATTGGGCTGGACCTGGAGGCTCGATGCAACCCAGTATTATATTCCTCTGATTGGAAGTGTCCCGCCCGGTCGTGAGACCTATATTAAGTTACAATCAAAGTCTACTGCAGCTGGTACTAATGGTGTGTCGGTAGCCATACTCGCCTCCGATGGAACCATAACTGCAACGTATAGTCCTGGCACCATTACATCAGGAACGCCGATGACCATTACAGGCGCGCAATTGGTAGCAGCAGCAACAGCCGCTGGAAAGACAGTTGATGGGGCAGCCGGATTTGCGGCAATAATAACTGTCAATGCTCCCGAAGCTGATTTGTTTGTTTATGCCAACATGATTGATGCGGCTGGCGCCAAGAGAATCCCTGTCAAGACAGTAGCGGGTTACATTGTAGAGTAATAGGTAATTGAGCTCATAAAAAAGGCGGGCAATAAAAAGGCGGGCAATCTTTGTCCGCCTTTTTTATGAAGCGAATAGGGGTCAAGTCTCAACATTTGACATGGAGGTTCGACATGCCAATCTCTTTTGGGCGCAAGATAATTCCTCTATTACTACTACTGCTTTTTATTGGGGCATTCTTTTCTTTTGATGCCGGAGCAGGGGAAGAGAGATGGGAGTATGCTGGCAAAACCGATAATGGCCAATATGCTTTTTACATTGCAACCCAAACGATATCGTACCCATCTGAAAATATAGTTAAATTTTTAGCCAAAATTTTGCCTTCACCTGAAAGAAAGGAACAAATAAGAAAAACGCTTGAAGAAGCACATAAGGAGACTGAAAAAGAGTTTAAAGCTAAGGTTCGAGACACAGAGGTGTTACTCAATGTCTTGATGAAAAACGAAACAAAGGAGTTTATTCTGGAAATAGACTGCTTAAGCAATCAGATCAAGGAATACCCGCCTGATTCCTCTACCCCGGTTGCGGAAGGAGAATTTTTACCCGGCAGCATCTGGGAAACCATGCAAAAAATGACATGTAAACGTAAAAGAGAATAGAAGCGGGGGAAGCGGGGTCAAACCTTCAAAGTTCGGAGTGAAAAGCAAAGGACAGTCCCCTATAAAGGTAGTGGGCCATTTTCGAATTGAATTCAGTCAACGAAGCTCTTATCCCCAAGATAACCCTGATCTTTTATCCCACAAGAAAACCCCGCCGACCCGTTAGAAAGTCAAAGACCTTTCTATCGGGATTTACATCCCTGCCCGAATCCCGATCAATTTTTACAGACGAGCGAGACATTACGAATGACCCAAGGTTGATTGAACTCGTTCAGATACATATTATAATGCGACCCTTGTGAAATGGACACAATAACGGTGTAGAGTTAGAATCCCATATGATCGGTTTCCTTTATGAGAGACATGGTTACCCTGGGGATCGAACCGATCTTTACGTCCTATGATCATCCGAAGGGCAA
>CAKZKY010000074.1 GCA_937124575.1 uncultured Pseudomonadota bacterium
ATGATTGTTAATCATTTAACTTCTAAATGACCCGCATTCGAAGGGTTTGGAACCCCACTTCCCCAGTCTCTTAAGGATTTTTTCAGTGATCTCATCTTTTTTACTTGACAATGCTTATGGAATATGCTAACGGTATTTCAAGAATATATCAAAAGTATATTCTCGATATATTACATATCGATCCCGCAAGGCTTCGGAAAAGTTGAGAAGTAACATGAAAAGCAAGAAGATGATCGTCTATGAGAATCTGAAGAAGAGGATCATTAACCATGTTTTAAAACCTGGAGACCCGCTCAATGAAGTGATCCTCTCAAAAGAGTTGAAAACGAGTAAAACTCCGATTCGCGAAGCCCTTCAACAGCTCGAAAAAGAAGGTTTTGTTGAAAATATTCCTGGCAAGGGCTCTTTCGTCTCGAAAATCTCTTTCCAGGATATCCGAGAAATATTTGAGATACGAGAATTCTTAGAATGTGAAGCCATTAAAAGGGCAATTGCAAAAGTGGATTTATCTAAGATTAAACTCTTAAAGGAAAAATTCATCTCGTCTGAAAGCGAAAACGGAAGACCCGCTCCCAGTCATTTCAGGTCTGGGGATCAGATACACACCTTTATCTTTGAAACCCTGGGAAATAGTCAACTGATGGAAATTTACAGAAGGCTTCAGGACCATGTTGTGAGAAACCGAATCTATTTCTTTGATCAATCACATCCGGGTCGCTCCGAAGAGTCTTTTAGAGAACATTTGGAGATATTGGAAGCCATGGAAGCACAGGATCCTCTAAGGGCGGAGCAGGCCGTCCGAAACCATCTTAGGAACTCGCTGGAATATCTCAAAAAGATCATCTGATGCAAAAGGGGAAAAGGAGGGACTTCATCGGTGATCCATGTCATCACACATATTGAGAGGCCTCCCAATGACTTGATCGATCAATTTCGGGGGATCGGAACTGCAACGGTGCATGAGGCCTCCGGAAGAAAAGGGGCGGCTGCTTCTGCAATTAAGCCGATTACGACTGGAGTCAAGCTCTGCGGTCCAGCCTTCACGGTTCAGTGCCATCCTGGAGATAATCTCATGCTTCACAAAGCCATTGAACGCGCCCAGCCTGGAGACATCCTGGTGACTTCGGTGGGAGAGTACTACGAGGCAGGCTACTGGGGGGCATTAATGGCTACTTCAGCAATTGCCAGGAAGCTGGGAGGTTTGGCTATTGATGGATGTATCAGAGATTCTGCGGAGATTATCCGAATGGGATTTCCCATATTCTGCCGTGGTTTTTGCATCAAGGGGACGACGAAAACGGTTCTTGGATTGATCAATCATCCTATTCTTTTTGGAGGAGTATGGGTGCATCCAGGAGATTTAATTCTTGGGGATGATGATGGAATCGTCGTGGTTGAGCGATTGAAATGCGAAGAGGTATTGGAGAGATCGCTTAAAAGGATTGAAGCAGAAAAGATAAAGTCAGAAAAGTTGAAGACAGGGGTCTCCAGCGTAGAGCTAAACCAGTTAGAGAAGGTCTTTGAGTTCTTAGGAATGGTTGAAAAATAGCCTGATGAGAATCGAACCAAAACGATTAAGAGAGATCTCCATTGAAATCCTGAATGGTTTAAATGTCCCTGGTGAAGAAGCGGGTTTGGTAGTAGATTGTTTAGTTCGAGCTGAGATGAGAGGGATTGATACCCACGGTGTTCATTTTTTGAAACTTCTCTCAGACCGTATTGATGCTCGAATGATTCAAATTCCGACCCTTTTGAAGGTTATTCGGGAGGACCGCTCTACTGCGGTTTTGGATGGCGGAAATGGATTGGGCCAGGTGGCTGCTCATCGGGCTATGCAGATAAATATTCAAAAGGCCCGGGATGTCGGCACAGGGATTACGCTCATCCGTAACACGAATCACATCGGGATCCTTGCCTTTTATGCCCTCATGGCTGCAGAAGAGGGCATGGTTGGTGTCGTAATGAGCAACTCTGCACCCTCCATGTCACCATGGGGAGGGACTGAACCTTTTTTAGGGACAAATCCCATATCCATTGCCGTTCCAGGAGGAAATGAGGGACCTGTTGTTTTGGATATGTCATCGAGTGTCGTTGCCAGAGGTAAAATCCGCCTTGCTCAAAGGAAGAGGGAACCCATCCCGTTAGGATGGGCACTCGATGAAAAAGGGGCACCAACGACTGACCCAGACGCTGCCATGAAAGGGACCCTTCTCCCTATTGGCGGACCCAAAGGTTATGGCTTGGCCCTTATGATTGATGTTCTCTCCGGTCTTCTCTCAGGCTCCGAATACGGTCCCAGAATTAAAACATTTCATCAGCCCTTAGGGCCTACTGGCATTGGCGTGTTTTCAATGGCCATTGATATCGAGAGGTTTATGCCACTCCATCAGTTCAGGGATCTCATGACGTCCTATGTAGCATTGATTAAACAGTCAAAGAGAGCAAAAGGTGTCTCACAGATCTATCTTCCAGGTGAGATCGAATTTGAAAAAGAGAGAAAGAGCATGGCCGAAGGAATTCAATTAAATGATTCGGTGGTGAGCGACTTAAATCGCCTTTTAGAAAAGGTAAAAAGCCCTTTAAGGTTGAGAGAGGAATAGGGAAAGATGAAATGGATCATCAGGGTTAATACTCGAACCGGAAATATTTCGAAACAAGAGGCTTCCAACGAAGAGATGCGCTGGGGTGGAAGACTCCTGATCAGTAAGTTTTTATTGAGAGAGGTTCCCCCCACCTGTGATCCTCTTGGCCGTCACAATAAATTGATTTTTGCGCCAGGCCTCCTTGGAGATACCTCAGTGACGACAACAGGAAAGTTTTCGGTGGGAGGGAAAAGCCCTCTGACGCATGGCGTAAAAGAGAGCGACGTCGGTGGAGAGGCCGGGAAGAAGATTGCCAGACTTGGAATCAAAGCTGTGGTGATAGAGGATATCCCGGAAAAGGCAGGGACAAAGGTCTTGACGATCGGAGGAGATCAGATCACGTTGTCCGAAATCCCTGAGTTAAAGGGGAAGTTTGTCTCAGAGACCATTCGATTCTTAAGGAAGCGGTTCGGTCGGGAGGTGGGGATCATCTGTATTGGACCTGCTGGAGAGATGAAGATGGCAGGTGCAGGGGTGGCTGTGTCTGATGCAAATGATATCCAGGTTCGGTATGCGGCTCGAGGTGGACTTGGAGCGGTCATGGGGTCAAAAGGAATCAAAGCCATCGTGGTGGATGACTCAGAGGCTGTCGCTCCACAAGTTTTTGATGAGCCCCTCCTTCGTGAAGTCAGCAAAGACCTTGTTCAGGCCATCTTAGAAGATCCCAAAACAGAGAACAGGCATAAATTGGGAACTCCTGCCATCCTTATGATGGCCAATGAGCTTGGCCTCCTTCCAACGAGAAATTTTCGTGAGGGTCAATTTGAAAAGGCAGAGGCGATCTGCGGAGAACGGATCGTTGAAGTGATAGCAGAGAGAGGAGGGGATGGCCGTTCCGGGACTCCCTGTTTGAGGGGGTGTGTCATTTCTTGTTCCAATGTCTTTCCAGATCCTTCGGGGAAGAAGACAGTGGCTTCCATCCAATACGAGAATATCACACTTCTTGGCCCCAATTGCGGGATTGGTGACCTGGATGACATCGCTGAGCTCAACCAACTCTGTAATGAGGTGGGGGTCGATACGATTGAAACAGGTGCTGCTATAGGCGTTGCCATGGAAGCAGGAATTATCCCATTTGGAGATGCTGAAGGGGCAAAGGATTTAATTCGGCAGATAGGTCGCGGGACCCACCTCGGACGGATTTTGGGTAATGGAGTGGTGATCACAGGACGCGTTTTAGGAGTGAGGCGCGTACCAGCTATCAAAGGCCAGGCTATTCCGGGCTATGATCCGCGTGCACTGAAGGGAAACGGAGTTACCTACGTCACTTCCCCGATGGGTGCAGACCACACTGCGGGAAATGCCTTTGAAACTGCTAAAACAGTCGATCCAATTGGTAGAGACAATCAGGTAGAAAATTCAAGAAGACTTCAAATCCGGGCGGCTATTCTCGACACCATGGGCCTCTGCCTCTTTACTCGGCCTCCCTTCGTAAAGAACCCCAACCTTTTCGCTCTTTTTCTGAAAGGGCGTTACGGTTGGAATGTCACCTATGAAGATGTCCAAAAGATTGGGCTTGATGTCCTGGAAACGGAACGAGAGTTTAATCGGCGCGCTGGAGTTTCTGAAGAATTTTTCGATATTCCGGAATTCATGAGGGAAGAATCACTTCCTCCAAGGAATTCTGTTTATGACCTTTCCATGGAAGAGATGCAGCAGGTCTGGGAGGTAAAGATCCCCAATAGTGTTTTTTAGCAGATCTTTTCTCGATCAGGGAGAGACAAAATGGAACTGAAGGATTTGGTTGCTATTATCACAGGCGGTGGGAAGGGAATCGGGAAAGCTATTGCCGAGAAATTTTTTAGTGAGGGCGCCCGAGTAGCGATATGGGATATTGATTTCCCCTTAGCTAAAAGTGTAACCACCTCTCTTGATTCTTCTGGCAAAAAGGCGATAGCCATCAAAGTAGATGTCACCAATGAAACAGAAGTGGCATTGGCTGTCTCTGAGGTTATCAGCCAATTCAACAGAATTGATATCCTCGTCAATAATGCCGGCATTTCTCGTCACAAACCGATTGAAGAGATGACTCTTGAAATCTTTGAATCCGTTATGAAAGTCAATTTGACCGGAACATTTATCTGTTGTAGAGCGGTTGCTCCGATAATGAAAAAACAGGGAAGAGGAAAGATAATCAATATTGCTTCGTTGGGAGGAAGAACAGGACGTCCCGGTGTCGGCGTTAATTACGCTGCTTCTAAGGCAGGTGTCATTGGGCTTACTCAAACCCTTGCAAGGGAACTTGGGCCTTCAGGAATTTATGCAAATGCCATTGCTCCAGGTCCGATCCTCACAGAACAGACAAAACAGTATCCGCCTGAAGTCTTTGCCACATGGAATATTGGTAGAGCCATAATGAAAGATGGTCTGCCTGAGGATGTAGCCGATACGGCCATCTTTTTGGCTTCCAAACGATCAGACTGGATCACAGGGGTCACCATCGATTTAAATGGCGGAATCCTAATTCGATAGAACCCGCATGGTTTCAATGAGCGGATATCAGGGGATAGGAGTTTGGCGAAATATGAAATCCGAATATCGAATTTCGAAACAAACTCAAAACACGAATACCCAAATTTTCAAAACGCTATCCATGCTTTCTTTTTGGTTTTTTTCATTTTTGGACATTTGATATTGTTTCGGCTTTCGAAATTCGTGCTTCGAAATGATGGAGCGGTTAGGAGGACACCATGTCCGAGCTGAAAGTGGTTCATATCAAAGATGTGAAGGGAGAACGTAGGGAGCCTCCAAGGATGTCATGGATTCTGATCTCCGAAAAGACCGTGGGATCACAGAATCTGGCCATGGGAGTGAATGAGACGTATCCAGGTGGAATGGTGCCGGAACATAAGCATGATCACGAAGAAGAGGTAATGTATTTTGTTGCTGGACGAGGGGTATTTGTGACTGAAGGAAGGGAGATCCCTCTCGAGCCCGGGGTCTGCATCTATAACCCTCCTGGAAAATTTCATAAGATCATCAACACAGGGGACGAGGTTCTGAGGTTTATATGGATCTATTCTCCTCAGTTGGCGAGCCATAGGAAATAGTTAGTAGGAAAGGAGACATGCCATGGGAAATTGGAAGCTACCACCAGAAGGTGGGCACATGGACAAACCGAGCAAGATCTATTTTCAAACGATGACCAAGAAGGATGTGGAAGAAAGACTACTGAAGAATGATATCATCCTCATTCCACTTGGATCTACGGAGAATCATGGGGCGGCTGGTCCTTATGGTGAGGATATCTTTGTGGTGACAAGAATAGCCGAAGAAGTGTCAAAGGCGACAGGCTGTACAGTCGCGCATCCTGTTGTTTATGGATCTCACCCATACCACCATTTAGGACAGCCTGGAACGGTCGTCATTCCAGACGATGTATTTTCCGCTTATCTCAGGGCGATTATGGCCGGTTTCTGGAACACAGGTTTTCGAAAACAGATCTTCCTGAGCCTTCATGGCCAAGAGTATATTGTTCCCTCAGCCATCAATGAGTTTGGCAAGAAGTATCAGGTGCCTGCCATTATCGTTTTTATCGATATTCCAAGGGTGATGGGGCAGACCCTTATGGACAAGGCCCACGGTGGACCTTACGACAATCCTTTCCAACATGCCTGTGAGGCAGAGACCTCCCTCTCCATGGCGCTCTTTCCCGAGATGGTTCAGCTCGAACATGCCGAAGACAATACGCCCTGGGGGTTTTTGCCTCCAGGACATCTGGATCGGGGTGGAGACATTTATGGCAATCCGATTCCCGGTCATTGTGCCGTTGGTTGTGGAGGCATTGAATGTGTGATCTACCCAGAGGGAGTGATTGGAAAACCTTCCTTAGCCGATCCAAAGAAGGCTTATAAAAGCATAGAGGTCACCCTCGATTATCTGAAAAAGCTCCACGATGATATTATAGCCAAATTTCCTCCGGGAGTTTTGCCTGAGAGTAAATATCTGACACAACGACCGCCCGAAGAGGTTGAGGCACTTCTTAAAGGTCCGTTAAAGGGCGGAAGACATCTCTATACGATTGCCTTTCCACCGTAAACCGGATGTAGAGCATGGGGCTTTGTACATAGTGTCGTGCTACGCATAGAGTTGGAAAAAGTCATCCTTTCTTTCCATTGTAGACAACGGTGAAGAGAGAAGGGGGTTGCATCAGAATTTTTAAAGGAGAGTTTATGAGAGCGATTGTGAAAGTGAGGGAAGAGGCAGGGGCAATGGAGGTCAAAGAGCTTCCCATGCCAAAGCCAGGGCTGGGCGAAGTGCTTGTCAAGATGAAGGCCGCAGGGATTTGTTACAGCGATGTGATGATTTTGAAGAACACCTACAAAGGTCGAGTACCAGTTCCCATTCCATTGATCATGGGCCATGAAGGAGCTGGAGTGGTGGCTGAAGTGGGTGAAGGGGTTGCCCACGTTAAGCCGGGAGACAAAGTGGGACTCAATCCCCTGTGGGGTTGCAACCAGTGTGAGAACTGTCTGAACGGATATCCGAATATGTGCATGCAGTGGAGGCATCTGGGAATCACCTGCGATGGAACATTTGCAGAATATCGTGTGGTTCCGGCTTTTGTTGCTTATAAATTGCCGGATAGCCTGTCTTTGATTGACGCTGCTTTTCTTGAACCCATTGCTCTCACCGTCCGCACGCTGGATCATGTGAAGCCGAGATTAGGGGATACCGTAGCGATCATTGGTCCAGGGTCCATTGGAATGTTCCACCTTCAGGCCTTCAAATCTGCCGGGGCCTCGATGGTGATCATGATTGGACTTGATCAGGATGCCCAACGATTTGAGATCGCCAAGAAGCTTGGAGCGGATTACATCGTCAACGGAAGCAAAGAGGATGTGGTGAAGCGTGTCAAAGAGATCACGAATGGAATTGGGGTGGATATCGTCGTGGAGACAGCCAACCATCCTTCAACCGTTCCCCTCTCTATTAACCTCGCAGCGGCGAGGGGTCGTGTTGTGCTGTTCGGTCTCTATCCAGAAGCGACCATAAGCCCCTTGACGTTGTTGAGGAGCGGATTGACCGTCATGGGAGATGTGGCTGTGCTTCCGGGCCAATTCCTCAGGGCGATCCGATGGGTGGAGTATAAGAAGGTCCTGGCAGAACCGATGATTACCAGACGGTTCAAGCTGGATCAGGCCAATGAGGGGTTTGCGGCCTTTCACCAGGGGGATCTCGTGAAAGTGCTGTTTGAGATGTAAGTTTTTAAAGCTGAGATCCCTCGGCTTTGCTCAAATGATTTTAGCCTCTCCCTATCATTGCGAGGCAAAGCCGTGGCAATCCAATTGGGATATGGAAAGGGAGGGCAAAATAAGAAAGGAGGATGAAGAGAATGGAAAAGAAGGGAATGGTTTTGGGAATGGTGATTGGATTGGTCTGTTTCTTTTTCGTCGTTGCCCCTGTGCTGGCGTCGTCAATCGAGATCAAATTTGGTCATGTGGATCCACCCGATGTTTTTACTTCCAAAAAGGGTGCGGCTGGGGCGCTCTTTAAAAATGTGGTTGAGGCTGAAGCCCCTGGGGTTTCGGTCAAAGTTTTTCCAGCAGGCCAACTGGGCGGAGAGAGAGAGCTTGTCGAAGCGACCAAGTTAGGGACAATCCAGATGTCCATGGTTTCAGCGGCCATCGCCGGGACTTACAAAGAGGCCCAGGTCCTGGATATCCCTTATCTCTTTTCTTCTCCAGCGGTTGCGTGGAGAGTGATGGATGGATGGTTTGGGAAAGAGATGGCAGAGGATTGTTTAAAGAAGACAGGAATGCGAGTCCTTGCCTACGGAGAAACAGGTTTTCGAAACTTCACCAACTCCGTCCGTCCCATCAAATCGCCAGCCGATATGAAAGGTCTTAAGATCAGGGTGATGGAGAGCCCAGTCTATATTACGATGGTAAGGGCCTTGGGCGCAGCGCCTACACCTATCGCCTGGCCAGAGGTCTATACAGCCCTTCAACAGAAAGTGGTCGATGGCCAGGAAAACCCTGTATCGGTCATCCTCTCCGTGAAATTCTTTGAAGTCCAGAAATATCTGACGTTGGATGGACACTCCTATGGAGTCGATTTCATCTTGATTAATGACAAGTTTTATCAGGGACTTCCCAAGGAGACCCAGGCGATCTTAAAAACAGCAGCCATCAATGCTGGTCTGGTTGGAAGGGGAATTCAGCAACTTAACTCCGCTATTGGAGTCTCCCAATTAAGAGAGAAGGGGATGGAAGTTTACTCTCCCACCCCAAGAGAACGGGCTATGTTCCGAGAGGCTGCCCAGAAACCGGTGATCGAGTACATTGAGAAGCAGATCGGGAGGCCCTGGATCGACAAATTGTTAAAAGCGGTGAAAGAGGCCGAGGACGAATTGGCCAAGTAATCGGATTCAATGCCACCACCCCTTTTGGTCAAAAGGGGTGGTGGACCCATGGAGGAGACCCTTTTCGTCATGCGTGACCTGCGAAATCGAATCTTAACCATTGAACATGGCTTTCATCTTTTTATGAAGTGGGTCCTCTTTATAATTATCGGGGCTATGACCCTGAGTGTTCTTCTTGGCGTTCTCTTTCGGTATGTTCTTAAAGCTCCACTCCCTTGGTCAGAAGAATTGGCGAGATATCTCATGATCTGGGGAGTCTCATTGGGAGCTTCAATTGCCTTTCGAGAAGGATCACATGTAGGCGTCACGATGCTTCAGGATCGTTTCACAAAAAAGTATGGTAAGGGACTTTTCCAATTTGCTCAAATCATCATCATCATTTTTATGGCGATCATTTCGATACAAGGATTTATTCTTGTTTCAAAACTCGAAGGACAAACATCACCTGCCATGGAGATCCCGATGGCCTGGCCCTATTTAGCCATCCCGGTGGGTTGTTTCCTGATATTCCTTGAAGCCTTGGCCATCCTCATTTTCAAAGACGATAGACACGAAGAACGTTAGGAATTACCATGAAATTACTCATTGCAATCATTTTCTTACTGACTTTGGCTTTGGGGATTCCAGTTGCCTTTGTCATGGGAATTTCAACCCTGATTGCTTTGATGGCCCTACCCGGGGTCCCCCTTCATCTCATTCCTCAGCGATTGTTTACAGGGATGGATTCCTTTCCCATTATGGCGGTCCCTTTCTTCATACTGGCCGGGAACTTAATGAATGCGGCAAAGATTACTGATAGCATCGTAGAATTTTCAAAAGAGCTGGTGGGAAGGATTCGGGGAGGATTGGGCCATGTCAACATTGTGGCAAGCATGTTCTTTGCTGGCATCAGTGGATCGGCCGTTGCAGACACTTCAGCACTTGGATCGATTCTGATTCCTGCGATGAAAAAGGAGGGTTATAGCATCCCGTATAGTGCTGCTGTCACCGTATCGTCTTCTGTCATCGGTCCGATCATTCCCCCAAGTATCCCGATGGTTGTGCTTGCATTGCTTGCCAACCAGTCTGTGGGAGCTCTCTTTCTTGGAGGGGCTCTCCCAGGAGTGTTTATTGGTTTTGGATTGATGGCTGTCAACTATGTGATTTCCAGAAAGCGAAATTATCCAAAGACGGTTGAACCCTTCCAATTAAGTATCTTCTTCAAAAAATTAGCAGGCGCCATTATTCCACTCCTTATGCCATTGATCATCTTAGGTGGGATATTGAGCGGAATTTTTACCGCCACCGAAGCTGCTTCCATTGCGGTTGCATATTCCATCTTTGTTGGGTTCTTTATTCTTAGGACCCTGTCCCTCAAAGACCTTCCAACACTCTTTTTTAGAAGTATGGTTTTAACCAGCACGATCTTGATGGTCATGGGGATGGCCAACGCTTTTAACTGGATTCTGGCCACCCAAGAGATTCCGCAGAAGGTAAGCCAGTTCATTCTTTCTATCTCAAAAAATCCTTATGTTCTCCTCTTTCTCATCAATATCTTTCTCCTCATCGTTGGGTGCTTTTTAGAAGGATTGGCTGCGATTATTTTGATCGTTCCAATCTTAATGCCGGTTGTCATTCAAGCGGGGATTAATCCTATTCATTTCGGTGTCATCGTCGTGACCAATCTGATGATTGGGCTTCTGACACCACCGATGGGTCTATGTCTATTTGTCGTTTGCAGTGTGGCCAAAGTGGATCTGGGGCCTCTCCTAAAAGAAGTCATTCCCTTTTTAATCGTTGAGATTATTATCTTATTTGTGGTCACCTATATGCCTTTTTTTACTCTGACCCTTCCTCGTCTCTTTGGATTCAATTAGCATTGCCATTTTAATTCAATCTTGATTCAATATTGACAATCCTTTGGAATTCCTTTAGTTTTTAAAAATGAAAAACCGATTGGTTCTTGCCTCGAGGTCTCCACGACGATATGACCTATTGAAACAATTAGGTCTCGATTTTGAAGTGATTCCGAGTCATGTTGAAGAGGTTTTTGTCCCAGGCGAATCGCCCCGTGAGCATGTGGTTCGATTGGCTGAAGCAAAGGCATTCGATGTGGGAAACCGATACCCTGAGTGCTGGGTGATTGGAGCCGATACGGTGGTCTATGTGGATGGGATCATTTTAGGAAAACCCAAAAACCGTGAAGAGGCCCTGGAAATGCTCCGGCTAATGAGTGGTAAGGAACATCGCGTTTTGACCGGCATCTCTGTTCGGCATACCCAAAAAGGAAAAGGAGAAAGCGAAGTTGTCGAAACAGCAGTAAGGGTGAAACCGCTCAGCTCGGCTGAGATGGAGTGGTATGTTGGGACGGGTGAGCCTTTTGATAAAGCCGGAGGCTATGGTATTCAGGGGATCGGATCATTTATGATTGAGGCGATTAATGGGTCCTACACCAATGTGGTTGGCCTTCCGGTCTGCGAATTGATTCAGATATTGAGACGATTAGGGGCCATTAAAATTGCAGATTTCAGATTGCAGATTTCAGATTGAAGAATATGTCAAACATTAGGGAGAATCTTTTAAGAGTGCAGGAAAGAATCGAGAAAGTGGCTCGAAGGGCGGGAAGAGATCCCGCAGGAATTAAATTGGTTGCTGTTTCTAAGACAGTGGAGGTAGCGAGAATTAGAGAAGCGATTGATGCGGGCGTTACCATTCTGGGTGAAAATTATGTGCAGGAGGCCCAGAAGAAGATTGAAGAGATCGGAAAACCCATCTCCTGGCACTTCATCGGACATCTTCAGTCGAATAAAGCGAAGTATGCTGTTCGCCTCTTTGACATGATCCATTCTGTGGACTCCATCCCATTGGCAGAAGAACTGGACCGGAGGGCGGAAAAGGAGGATCGAAAGATAGAGGTGATGATCGAGGTTAATCTCTCAGGTGAAGCGACCAAATTCGGAACGGAGGAAGCAAAGACATTCGATATTGCTCAGAAGATTTTCAATCTCAATCATCTCTCTCTCGTGGGGTTGATGACGATGCCGCCTTACTTTGAGGATCCCGAGCTGAGCCGCCCTTATTATGTTCAACTCCGGCAGTTAATGGAGAAGATGGCCGAGGCGGGTATCCCATTGAAGGAGCTCTCCATGGGAATGTCGAACGACTTTGAGGTGGCCATTGAGGAAGGGGCCACCTATGTGAGGGTGGGAACAGCAATTTTTGGAGAACGACCAAAGAAGTGACTCAATTGCCTAAAATGCCTAAAGTGACTAAAGTGAAAAAGAGCCAATAAGGATTAGAGAAATGTCAAAGATATGTGGGGTTCGATTCGGTTTGAGAAATTTAGGAAATTTAGTTCACTTTAGACACTTTAGATCACTTGAGATGGTTAAATTTGCCCAAAGGATTATTCTCCTATGGCTCCTTTTGATGGTGATGGTTTCATGTGGCAAGAAGGCACCTCCAGTGCCCTGGTCATCGGTTGTTCCGAAACGGATCGTTGACCTTGAGGCAAGATCCAGAGAAGGGAGGGTTCTTCTGGAGTGGACCTTTCCCAAAGAGAATACTGACAAGTCTCCGCTGACGGATTTGTGGGAATTTAAGGTTCTTCGATCCGAAGGAGATCTCATTGGAGACCAGTGCAGGGGCTGTGGAGAGAAGACAAAGGTGGTCTTTGAGTCGAAACTCGACAGGAAGGGGGAAGATAAAGGAAAAAGAATGTCCCTTCTTTTTGAGGATGTGGAGCCAAGGAAGGTCTATGTTTATCAGGTAGTGACATTAAACCGTCGTGGTTATTCGAGTGCACCTTCAAATCCGGTTACAGTATTCTGGGATTATCCGCCCCATGCAACAAGAACGGTTGTGGCAGAACGGGGAGATAAAAGGGTGGACCTCTCCTGGGAGCCAGTGGTGGAAGCAATCGGTTATAATATTTACCGCAAGTTGGAAGGAGAAGAATTTCCAATCCAGCCGATCAACAGAGAGGTACTAACTGTGACCCAATATACGGATTTAAGCGTGGAGAATGAGAAGAGATACGTCTATTCGGTCAGGGCGGTGAAGCGGGTTGTCAAAACCGACGTCGAGGGAAAAGGAACTGTCAGCCCTCCTACTACCCCCACAGACCTGATTCCTCCCATGTTTCCGCTTGAGCTGGTTGCTATTCCTTTAAGGGATGGGATGGAGCTGAACTGGAAAAGGAATCGAGAATCCGATCTCTTAGGCTATTATGTCTACCGAAGAAAACCTGGCGAAAAAGAGTTTAAGCGACTGAACCCCACTCCCTTGACGAAAGAGACCTATCTTGATAAGGAGGTCCAAATTGGTCAGGATTATGAGTATGCTGTGAGCGCCGTAGATAACTCTGTTCATCAGAACGAAAGTCCTCTCTCCGAAGAGGTGAGAGTGAAATATATTTATTGATTGGAGATTTGTGATTTAAGATTTCAGATTGAAAAATTTAAATCTACAATCTGAGATTTGAAATCTGAAATTGGAGAAGACCAGATGCACTATTTCGAATATAAAGGCAACGAGCTTCACTGCGAGGGTGTTCCTATTAAGAAGATCGCTGAAAAAGTAGGGACACCCTTCTATCTTTACAGTTATAAAACCCTGGTGAGGCATTTCAATGTCTTTAATCAAGCCTTCGAAGGAATCCCCCATCTCGTCTGTTACTCGATGAAGGCCAACTCGAACCTCGCTCTGATCCGGCTCTTTGTTAATTTGGGAGGAGGGGTGGATGTTGTCTCCGGTGGAGAATTATATCGGGCAGTTCAAGCGGGCGCAGATCCCCAGAAGATCGTATTTTCAGGCGTTGGAAAGAAGGAGGACGAAATTGAATATGCACTGAAAGCGGGTATCCTCATGTTCAATGTCGAATCCTCCATGGAACTTCAGAAGATCAATGAGGTGGCTGGCAGAATTAATAAGAAAGCGCCCATCTCCATCCGGGTCAATCCTGACATTGATGCCAAAACTCACCCGTACATAACCACAGGGATGAAACAGAATAAATTCGGCATTGATATCCTCCGGGCGCCGATGGCTTACCGCTTGGCTTCAGAACTCCCTAATCTGAAAATCGTTGGAATAGACTGCCATCTTGGGTCACAGTTAGTGGAGGTAGATCCCTTTGTAGAGGCTCTCCGAAAACTGAAACAACTGATCAATGATTTGAGACAACAGGGGATGGAGGTCCATTATCTCGATCTGGGTGGAGGTTTGGGTATCACCTATAGCGATGAAGAGCCTCCCCATCCCTATGAATATGCCTCTAACATCCTCGAGGAGATTCGCAGTTTCGATTGTACCCTCATTCTGGAACCGGGCCGGGTGATCGTTGGAAATGCAGGCATTCTGGTCTCAAAGGTTCTCTATATTAAGGAGAATGAGGAGAAGCGGTTCGTCATTGTCGATGCGGCAATGAACGATCTGGTTCGCCCGAGTTATTACGGTTCCTTCCATCAGATCCTTCCGGTGCAGGAAGGAGGCCGAGAGGAGATTGTTGCGGATGTGGTTGGCCCTGTCTGTGAGTCGGCCGATTTTTTAGCCAAAGGACGGAAGATTCCAAGGCTCAACCCTGGCGAACTGATTGCTATCATGAGTGCGGGTGCTTATGGATTCTCGATGTCCACCAACTACAACTCAAGGCCCCGTGTTGCCGAAATTCTCGTTCGTGATGAAGAGATATACGTGATCCGGAAAAGAGAAGAGTATGAGGACCTGATCAGAGGAGAAACCATTCCAGATTTTCTTACTCACTCGTAATCATTGGGTTATAGATAATTTCAATTGTCAAAGTTCAAATGTTAAATCAAGTTCATATTTCAAAGTGAAGATCATTTGAGATTTGGCATTTGGTAT
>CAKZKY010000075.1 GCA_937124575.1 uncultured Pseudomonadota bacterium
GATCTCATCTTTTGTGATTCAAGCGGAGTCCAGCAAATCTTCGTCGCTCTGTTTATCAATGCGATCGATGCCATGTCAAAAGGGGGGGGAAATTAACGGTCAAGACAAGATTTTTAGACAATGGTTTTGTCCAGATCGTGGTTTCGGATACCGGTTCGGGCATTCCCGAGGAAATGCTCCCCAAAATTTTTGAGCCCTTCTTTTCCACCAAGGAATCCACCGGCCTGGGTCTGGCGGTCGTCTACCGGATTATTCAACAACATGAGGGGAAGATCAAAGTGACCTCGAAGTCCAATGAAGGGACGACGTTTACGATTCACCTGCCCAAATCGCCCGATAAAATAGAGGAGAGGCTGGGCCGTCCGACCAACAACTTTGAACCCCAGAGTTAAGGAGGAAAAAGATGGATCACCAGAAGGTTAGCATTTTAATCGTTGACGACGAGTTTTCAGTGAGGGATTCCTTATATAACTGGTTTAAGGTTGAAGGATACCATGTCGATACGGCCGAGAATGGGATGGAGGCTTTGAGAAAACTGCAGGAAGGCCCCTGGGACATCGCCCTGCTGGACATCAAGATGCCCGGGATGGACGGGATCGAACTTCAGAAACATATCAAGAGGATTGATAAGACGATGGTCATCATTTTCATTACGGCCTATGCGACCGTCGATACAGCCGTGGAGGCGATGAAAGATGGAGCCTTTGATTATATTTCCAAACCCGTTGATCCGGACAAACTATCCGTTTTGATCCGCAATGCGGTCAACCACCGGAGGCTGGTCGCTGAGAACATTCAACTGAAACAGAAGGTGGAGGAACTCTCCCTGCAGGATGAGCTTGTGGGGGAGAGTCCCCAGATCAAAAAAATACAGGAGATGATCGAAGTCGTCGCCCAGACCGATGCCACGGTATTGATCCGTGGGGAAAGCGGAACAGGGAAAGAACTGGTGGCTCAGGCCATCCACGCGAAGAGCAACCGGAGATATTTCCCCATCATCTCCATCAACTGCGGGTCGCTGGCCGAAGGGGTTCTCGAGAGCGAGCTCTTCGGGCACGAAAGGGGCGCATTTACCGGAGCCCAATACAAACGAAAAGGGAAACTGGAGATGGCCAATGGGGGCACGATCTTCTTCGATGAAATCGGAAATATTTCGCCAAAGATGCAGATGGATCTGCTCCGGGTCATTGAAACCAAACAGTTCACTCCCATCGGGAGCAATAAAGTCATCAATGTGGATTTCCGGGTGATTGCCGCAACGAATACCGATCTTGAGAAGGAAGTGGCGGAGAAGAATTTTAGGGAGGATTTCTATTACCGCCTCAATGTTTTTCCCATCCCCATTCCCCCTCTTCGGGAAAGGACCTCGGACATCCCCCTACTGGCCAGCTATTTTCTTGAGAAGTATGCCAAATCGATGAACAAAAAAGTGTCGGAGATCTCTCCGGAGGCGATGAAGATATTGACCCGGTATGATTGGCCCGGGAATATCCGAGAGTTGAGAAATACCATTGAGAGGGCTCTCGTTGTCGTGGGAAAGAAAAACCGCATTGAGCCAGAGGATTTAAATCTCCACGTCCTTTCGAAGCAGGATTCCAAAGAGATCGATAGCCTGGAGGATTTGGAGAGAGTTCATATCCAACGAATATTAGAGAAAAACGATGGGAACATTTCGAAATCCGCCGAGATGCTCAAAATTGACAGGGTCACCCTTTATAATAAAATCAAAAAATATAATATCCAGAGATAATTTATTCACTCATGCCCTTTATAGATATCGTTCCTATTGGTAAGTTCGAAGAACCTTCCCTTCTCCCTCTTCAGCAAACCCTTTCCCAGGTTTTTAGGATTTCGACGCGAGTCCGGCATCACCCGATTGACCTCTCCACGGTCTATGATCCTATTCGAAATCAGTATCACTCCAGCGCCTTGCTCGTTCAATTGATCAACGGCCTTCCGGGGGATACCTTGAAAGTACTGGGAGTGACCGAGCTGGACCTGTTCATCCCCATCTTCACCTTTCTCTTTGGCGAAGCTCAACTGAATGGGCCCGGTGCCCTGGTTTCTGGCCATCGCCTTCATAATCCCTTCTACGGCATGCCGGATAATCAAGCTCTTTTTGAAAACCGTCTTTTAAAAGAGAGCATCCATGAATTGGGTCACACCTTCGGCCTCATTCATTGCTTCACCTTGAGATGTGTGATGAACACATCTACCTACGTTGAAGAGATTGATCAAAAATCCGCCAGCTTCTGTAGATCCTGTGAGGAAGGGATCCGGCGCTGGAGGAATGAACATCTCTCCACTTAAAGGGGATCTCGTCTTTAGCGCTTCCCTGGCTTCCAATGTGCTCTTCCGATGAAACAGAATGGTCTGGACATCTTTATAAAGACTCTTCATCCCTTGGTTTCCCCATCTTACCTTGACAAATGAAAAAAGAATAATTAATTTTTGGCCAAATTTGGGGTTTTGGGTTGAAATGGGTTTGTTTGAATTTAGATCCTTTTTTCATTTTCTCTGACGCGGAGAGGAGGTAAGGGGCTTTCAATGTGAATTAAATTGAGAAGGGAGGTGTATCTTATGACCAGAGATTTAACGATTTGGAGACCTTTTAAAGGTTTGGTTCCCTTCGGTCTCGAACAGATGAAGAGGGAAATGGACCGACTTTGGGACTCTTTCATAAACGGGCCGAGGAGGAGAGTCGAAGTAGGAGAGATCTGGTATCCTTCTCTCGATGTTGCCGAGACCAAAGATGACCTGATCATCAAAGCCGAGATCCCCGGAATGGAACCCAAAGATATCGATATCTCCCTTTCAGATGGCATCCTCACCATCAAAGGCGAAAAGAGACAGGAAAGAGAAGAGAAGGCGGAGGATTACCATCTCATCGAGAGAAGCTTTGGCTCTTTTACTCGATCGGTTCAACTGCCTAAAGGGATCCAGAGCGACAAAGTCAATGCCTCTTACAAGAATGGGATTTTGAAAGTGGTCCTTCCAAAAACGGAAGAGGCAAAGAAGAAAGAGATTAAAATCAAAGTCGAGTGATCGCCATGAGGCTCAGGCCTAATGTGTAGCACTACACAAGCTTCCCTATATATTTTACCTAAA
>CAKZKY010000076.1 GCA_937124575.1 uncultured Pseudomonadota bacterium
AATCGCCTCTTCATCTCCTTTGGTCAGAAGGCCGAGGCAGAGAGTCCGGGCTTCATTGGGCCGACGACGTTCCACCACCTCATAAACGGCTTCGCGGCAGATGGTCCCATAAGCCTTTCCAATGCCACTACATGGAATCACAATAATGGGTTTCTTCATTTTCAATTCCTCAAGGCCCTTTATCAAATTCTCTGTCGAATCGCCTCTATCAAGGTATCCGAGTCAGGAATGGAGTCAAAGACAATCTCCTCATTGATCAGAATAGAAGGGACATTCGGCTTACGATCCAGTTTCTTCCTCACCTGTTTAAACCTTTCAAGCCCTTCAGGGCGTGATATGTCCATCATTGAATAAGTCATCTGGTCTTTAAAAATAGGGGAGACCTCATCCAGGGCCTCCATCGCCAGTTGGCAGAGGATTCAGTTGGGCCAGCCAACAATCTCCACAATGACCTTTCTGGCACGGTCGCCCATTTTTTCTCCTCTTTCACTTGCCGTCTAATTTCGGGCTCCGGATGCCGCTGTAAATTGTTTTGCGGGTGGGAGAAGCCCTATAACCTTCAGCCCTTGAGGGTTCCCGCATGCCTCTGACCGGAGCAGCCTTTGATAGTAAGGGACAGTGTCCCAAAAATGTTCAGAGAGATTGGCAGGACCAGATAACCCGAGAGAAAAAATCCAAGCTCTTCCATAAGGATCTTCTTGAAAAATAGCAGGATCATCGATCACCGCCCGGTTTAAGTTGGAGATCACTCCAGCTTGGGGAGTGTCTATGTATTTCACCTTGCTCGTGACAGCGAAGGCTACCGCCACCCACTTGGAGACGAATTGTCCCTCTTCAACGAAAATTCCAAACTCGTAACACCTCCTGCCAGAATGACCCCAGCCTGTGTTAGGCCGAAGACGAGTAGTTTTTTCTCCTTGGTATGAACCCAAAGTTCAATTCCCGGGAGGTAATAACGATCTTCAGGGATCTCTATTCGATGTCCATTGAACCCTTCAATGATGAGCATTTTGCCATAAGTCCCTTTTAAACGTTAACCTCTCGGAATTCGACTGCCACCTGATCTCCTTTTGCTTCGATGATAGCATATGAACCTTTATTTCCGTCTGCCGGATTTATTTTGCCGACATTAATAAAATGGCGATTCGGCAGAATTTTGTATAAAGGTTCTTCGGTATGGTTAAAAACATAAAGGTTGGCCCAAAACTGCTTCGCGAGTGTTTCAAAGGCCGGGGCAACAGATCCATCCCTCAGGTAATTAGTCAAATAGATGATTGCGTTGATGTCAGCCCCGTACTTATCGTATTCCGAGTACCCCGGAATCTCCTCCATGGCTCCCCCATGGAAAGCGAGTCCCCTTAACCGCCCGAGCCGAAATTCGAGCAGGGTAGGCAGCTGACAGAAAAACTCTTCATCATGTCTGGGACTCTCTTCTTGCCGGTTCATTTTAAGGTCAGAAGGGTCTTGCAGGAGGATGACGTTCGCCTTAACGAGTAAGGAAATAGTCTCCTCGCAGGAGAATGGGCTGCCCGCAAGACCGCCGAGACAGATGAGGCGGTCAATTTTTTTATCGAGTAGTTGGTCCAGAACTTTTTTTAAAATTTGTGGATTCCCATGAATGCCCGAAAAAACACCTATTCTTCCCCATGTTTCCTCGACCGTGAGAATATTCATCTCCGCGACTGGGAGGCCTTCTTTTTGGTCCAATTCGAGTGCCTTGGCTACCTGGTCAGGGCAGGAAGTCCCCTCACGACAAGGGATGCCTTTGAGCAGGGGAATCAGTTCTGGAATGCTCCTTCCCTTAAGGAGCCTGGAGACCAGTTGGGCATTTCCCGGACAACCGCCCCCCAAGAAAGTCAATTCTTTCAGAATACCCCCTTCCATGTCCAGATGGATTTCTTTCGGGCAGACGCCGGTGGGCTTAAACCGCTTCTTCATCGTGGCATTCCATCTCTTTTCCTTCCAACACCCTTTCAATGGTTCTTTTCAGGAGGTGAGGACCAGGGATTCTTTCAAAGGCTACCCTTTCATTTATTAGGATAGAAGGAATAGGGGGAGCCTTCCCCAACTTCTGAGTAAGTTCCAGATATCTATGCGCGCCTTCTCCCTCTTTTAGAAGTACCACCCGCCACTCCACGACCCCTTCGAATAAGGGAGCGATTTCGCAGACCGATTTAATTGCATATTCACAGGGAACGCAATGGGGACCCTCGGATATCACTTCGATAAGGAGCTTCTCTCTCTCCGAAGGGAGCATAACCAAATCCTATTCCAGGAGGATGATGCTATAGTGTTTAAAATGATCGTTGATGTGTTGAGCTATTTTGACTTCCTTTCCAATCCGCCGTAAGGTTTCGAAGATGTCAATGGAGAAAGATTCTACCGAAGGCCGCTTTTCTTTAGGAAACAGACAGTTATCCGGATAAGCGCATTTCTTACAGAGGGCGCATGATTCTGGAGTAAGGCCAAAAATCTTATGATAACCAAGAAGGAAAAGCTCCCGTTCAATGGCGACCGTGCCTTTCCAGAACTGAACCTGTGTCCGCCGCTTTTTTGAATTGTTTCGATAGAAATGAGGATGATCCGCTTCCCCGCTCAAAAGCAGGGCGTTTTTATACTCCCTTAAGATTTCCTTCGCCTCCTTTACGGTAACCGTGGCAGGAGGGCAACACCAATTTGTATTGTAATGTTCACATCCATAACGACATTTAAGACGCACCCATTGGGCCACTACGATTTGGGAGGTCTTTACAGGATAAACCCATTGAATTCCGTGGCGATGGCACAAAGGAGATATCTTCTCCTCCAGGCCGGGGAAGTCTAATATTGGTATCTGCCTGAGCAAGAGATCCCTTACCATTTAGGCCTTATGTTTTTGGAATAGCATCCAGGATATGCTGGATATGGGGAAACTTGTCCTTCATGTGAGGGAAATGCATCGATTCCATGAACTCCCTCTGGAAGGTTGGGTCAACTGCAAGTTCCACATACTCCACCTGCCTGGCAATGATATTGGCTTCATCCCGCTTGGCTTTGTTTAGCAAGGCAATTCGCGCGCCATCGCCAGCGGCATTGCCAACCGCATAGACATTTTCCATTTCGCAATCTGGGAACATCCCTATAACCATTGCCGATTCCTTATCAATATAACTTCCAAACGCACCTGCTAAGATCACCTTTTCAAGTTTTGTAATACCCAGTTTTTTCATCATCAACTTGGCTCCTGAGTAAAGGGCACCCTTGGCGAGTTGAACTGCGCGAACATCTTTAACGGACATGGTAATATCCCGACCAATGGAAGTTTCCTTGGCCCAGGCGATTACGAATTCGGCAACGTCATTTTCCTTTCGGATCCTGGGCGATTTGATATTCATGTTGATATTCCCATTCTTAAGGATTATGCCTGTCCTGAACATTTCCGCAACGGCATCGATAATTCCAGAACCGCAAATCCCTTTGGCCTCGGGGTTTTCAATTTCTGTATTCCATCCCTCTTTGCCGATGACCTTAAATCGAACCTCTTTGGTTTCAGGATCAATTTTAATCCTTTCAATGGCTCCTGGTGCCGCTCTCATACCAAATTTGATGTGAGCTCCTTCCAGGGCAGGTCCTGTGGCACATGAGGATGAGATAAGTTTCTGCCGGTTGCCTAACACCAGTTCTCCATTTGTCCCGATATCGATAATTAGCTCCATATTGTCCTGATTATAAGGCTCTTCAGCGATGAGTACCCCCACATTATCTGCGCCCACAAAACCTGCTTCAATGGGGAGGATATGGACATAAGCTCCTTCCGAGATATTCAATCCCAAATCTCTGGCCTTCACATCAATCGAGCGATGCAGAGTTGGGGGAAAAGGGGCTACTCCAATGTGCTCTGGATAGATGTTCAAAAAGAGATGGTGCATCGCCGTGTTACCGACGACGGTCAGTTCACAGATATCGTCCGGAGTAATACCACCTAGGGTGGAGACATTCTGAATGAGTTTATTGAGGCCTTCGATGATTGAGCGATTGAGTTTTTCCAAACCATCCTGATGCATCATGGCATAGGTGATCCGAGACATCACGTCTTCTCCGTAAGGAACCTGAGGGTTCATCATGGAGTCCACAGCTACAATGGACCCTGTCGTCACGTCACACAGGTAGGCGGCTACGGTTGTTGTTCCAATATCAATAGCCAACCCGTACCCTTTTTCCACAAAGCCAGGTTCTACTTTTACCACTTCCTTTTCATTCCAGATCGTCACCGTCACATTCCATCTACCCTGCCTGATCCGGATAGGCATATCTTTTAGAACGAAATAGTCGATCTCCAAATGATCCAACCCATAAATTTTTTTCATCTCCTGGGTTAGTCGCTCCCAATCTCCCATGGGGTCGTGCAGTGAAGGAGGGGGGAGTTCCACATAAAATTTTCTGATCGCCGGGTCCAGTTTGATTGCCCGTTCTGTGGCGGCTTTTCTGACCACCTGTTTTCCTGCACGGCTTTCTTCAGGAACGAAAACTAAAATATCTCCGTTGATCGCCGTTACGCAGCCTAATCGGTAGCCTTCAGCCTCTTCCTCAGTCTTGATGAATTTCAATTCTTCTTCGGTCAAGCCGAGAGGGGTCAAATGCTCCATCTTCGATTCAATGCCATAGCGTTCAAAGAATCCCTCTTCAATCCTTACCTTGCATTTTCCACACTTCTTCTTCTCGCCGCAGACAGCTTCGATGTCCACGCCTAATTCCCTTGATGCCTCAAGGATGGTCTTCCCATTTTCTATCTCTCCCCTCCTGCCCGAAGGTTGAAAAATGACCTTATGTTTCATTGAAATTCCTCCTTTTATTTAAACCTAATGATCTATGATTTCTCTTCCTTCTGATACTTGCTTCTTCTCTGAACTCTCGCTCCGGCTCCACAGTGGTCCGACAATCCACGGAGCAGAGCCTCTTTATAGGCATCAATGTCAAGGAATATCTTTTGAAGGTCTATCGGTTCTCTTGGAAGAATAAAAAAGAAAGGATTTTCGTAACAGTGGGTTTCCAAAATGGACGCTTTTTCTCCTTTGATGTTTTCATTAATCCAGGTGATACGTCCAGCAAGAGGGGACTGGATGTTAAACATGGCTTTATAAGTTTCTATGAACAGGACATCGTCCCCTTTCTCCAGTGAATCTCCTACTTCGGTGAGGTATTCTAAGTATGTAAATCCGCTAACCAAGATCACGCCAGCGTGGGTGACACCAAATGCCAGCTCACCATCCCTCCCTAAGGGGTGAACCCATAATTCCTGGGGAGGATAATAAAAAAGGTCTTCCCGGAGATCAACCTTCTGACCATAAAACCCATCCAAAATCATCCTTCGCTTCCTCCTGAGAGGATTCGAAAGATTTCGACCCGATCTCCAGGCTCGATCATTTTTTGATCAATCTCGGTTCTCAATATCATCTTTCTGTTGCAGGCGAACCAGTAAGGGCTGCTCTCTTTTATATGAAGATCTTCTAAAAGATCTTTTAAAGAGATGGGTCCTTTTATTTCGAAACGCCTCAAAGATCCTTCAAAAAGCACTTCAACGAAGCCTGCTGTCATGCCTGAGTTTCTCTCTCTTCAAGCCTCGGCAACTGATTCATATCCTTTGGCCTGTAAACTCCAGGGGCCACCTTGAGATAACCAAGGACCTTCTCCACATCCACTCCATAATCGCAAAGGGTCAGGTCCCTCGTTTGAATCTTCTTAGGATGAAAGTGGTAAGCTGAACTTTCCTTCATTCCTTTTATGATCGTCTCTGCTCTTTGTGCGACTTCTTTAGCCAGACGTTGTCCCGATTCCTCCAGTACCTTTCTTTCCCTTCCAGGGTATAGACCTGTTTCAGCAATGATTTCTGGGATGTAGATTCTGCAAGCCGGTTTGACCTTGAGTAACCAGAAAAGGTTTGAACCACACTGGTGGGCGCACCCATCCAAAATGATCGTTGGATATCTCTCGACTATTTCAATCTCATCCGGCATGCCTCGTATGAGCCGGTGCATGTCAAGAATTTCTACATCTGACTCAAGGAGTTCTTCCTCAAGAAGATAGCCAGCCAGCCGGGTCACGCATGAAACGTGTAACCCGATCCCTCCACAAGAATAGATGGCAACCTTTTCCACGCTCATAGATTCCTGTTTATCCATCCCAAAGTGGAGGCATGGACCTTGGCCGATAGATGGCGGGTTCTATAAGGATGTAGTCCAGAGATTCCACTGCCTCGTCAGAGTAATCGCAAAGGTTCCGGCCCGTAACTTGGACCTTTCGATTCTCGAAGTGGTAGTTAGCGTCTTCTAACATCCATTTGGCCGCCTTTGCCGCACGTCGGGCCACCTCCTGAGCCAATCGTTCACCAACAGGGTCTAAAATCTGTCGATTTCTTCCGGGAACCAGACCTGTCTGGCTGACGATGTCAGGAATATAGATCCTCACAGCGGGTGGGATACCGATGAGGGCCATCAGGTTTGATCCACAGCTCTCCTCGTGGCAATCGATCACCACCGTAGGGTTGTTTTCAACCATCAGGATATCTTCTTCCACCCCCCTCAGGAAGGCAGGCACACACATTAACATCGTCTTGCCCGGAAGGAGGTCTTCGTTCACGATGTAAGATGCAATCCTTGCGACGGTCGATTCTACCTTCTTCATCCCTCCACAAGGAAAGATGCAAATCCGACTTACAGCCAACTACCTCTCCGCCTCCTTTCAGTTAACGTAAGAATGATCAGGGAGTGGCTCTTAATTGTTTTTTGGCATGCATCTCTCGAAGCCTCGATATCATTTTGATGGCTTCCTGAACAGCATTGCCGGCGTTTTCCGCATAGCCATCGGCGCCGAAAACATCCGCAACCTCTTTGGTCAGGGGCGCGCCCCCCACCATAATGGCCACGTCCGGATTACGCTCTTTAATCATTTGGATGACCTTTTTCATCCCCATCATGGTGGTCGTCATCATGGCCGATAGGGCGATGATGTTGGAATCAGTCCTGACCTGCTCTTCTGCAAACTTCTCTAAGGGCACATCAGCCCCAAGGTCGTGGACCGTGAAGCCAGCCACATCGAACATCATCTTCACCAGGTTTTTTCCTATGTCATGAACGTCTCCCTGGACGACACCAATCACCACCTGTCCTTTGACACTTTCTTTCATTTCTATTGCCTTGAGATGGGGGCGGAGAATGTTGAGCCCTGCATAGAGGGCGTCGGCACACATCAGGATCTCCGGGACAAAATACTCCTGTTTTTCATAGAGTTGTCCCACGATCTCCATGCCTGCAGCCAGCCCATTCATGATGGCATCAAAGGGATCGAGACCCTCCTCGACTGCCTCATTGGATGCGGCAATCACTTTTTCTTCGTCATAATAAACCACCCCATCGCTCAGACGCTTTAAGATTTCATTTCTTTTCGCTTCGTCTACCATTTTCATCCTCCCTTTTTCTTTTTTGATCCATATTCTCTGGTCGTTTCGACCATGGCCTTCATATTCTCGGCAGGAGTTCCGGGCCAGATGTCACATCCTGGCCAGATAGCATCCACCCCACCATCGATGGCCGCCTTCACTTCCTGGGCCACGTCTTCAGGGGAGCCCTGGACCATCACCTTAAAGGTGTTCAGATTTCCAAATAGGAGATTTTTGGGTGGGGGGCCAATCTTCTGCCTGGACATGGCTACATCATTTTGGTGTTCAACGCTGACAGCATCATATCCGCATTCATGCATAAAATGGATAATTTCATTCGTTTTTCCACAGATATGGAGAACGACGGGCGACCCTATCTCTTCCCGCATCTTGATCATGAATGGCTGGATCATCGATTTCCACACTCTCGGGCTCAGAAGATCCACAGGTGTCCCCATTTCTCTCACAGTGATGAAATCTGCACCTGCCTTCTGGTAGAGTTTGGCCTCAGCGATGAGGAGATCCCGGAGCGGAGTAAGAAACTGGACCACCTCGTTTGGTTTTTTAAATGTATCCTTGAGGAGCTTATTCAGATCGGTCACTTGGCCGGCCAGGGTAAAAGGTCCCAACACCCATGACCCTACAGCCACCTTATCTCCAATCTCTTTTTTCAAAATGCGGATAGCTTCCATAACGATGGGAAAGCGACCTGCATTTTCAGGATCTGAGGGTAATTTGATGTCCTCAAAAGACTTAATAATCTTTTCTGGAATAGAAGGATAGAGTATGTCTTCGGTTGTATAGTATTGAACTTTGCTCCCCAGAACTTCAGCGGCTACATTAAAGTCGAACGGGACGATGGCGCAGTCGTAACCAAAGAGTTCAGGGGTCGCTTTAGCAGCGTAGGCCATCTTTTGGGCATCCTGGTGAACCTCGTTGAAGTGAAGGCCATATTTCTTCAAACCGTCCATCACAATATTGCCCATACCGCTGAAACATGGGATATAGTCCACTTCTTCATGCTTCAGCAGATTGAGGACTTTCTCTTTAGAGCTTAATCCATTTCCCCCCATAAGGCCGAGACCTCCTTTCTCTGATATCCGAGGACAGGCGGAGGACTCTCGTCCTCCGCCATGACTTTCTTTTAGACCTCAATCGATTTTTGGTATTCCTTCCAGAGGGCGTCTGCAAACTCCTTAGGAGCCCTCTTGGCCAATTCCTGAATCAACTCCTCATAAGTGGGAATGATGCTCTCAAAAACCAATTCTCTGTTAATGCAAATGGTAGGGAGCACCCGGCCCTTCAATTCTAAGAATTTACCAATGCCTTCCTTCCCTTTAATATTCCATTCTTTATATTCGATCATGTCCTGGATGTGTTTGGGAAGAGCGGACACCGCTTCCAGCATGTACTGACAGGCGGCACATTGATAACTATCTAAGGTTAGCACATCAACCACCACTTTATCAGCCATGGCTTTCCCTCCTTTCCTTTAAAATTAAACCTCAGTGAGATGAAAATTTTATCTCAAATGAGGGATATGAAACCTTTTGGAACTGTCGTCGGATACTTGGCATAGAATTGTTCATACCAGGCTTTTGCCTCAAGAGCTTTATCCACGTTCTCGACCGGAACGTCATAGGGCATGTCTCAGCCAGGGGCAAAGGTATAACCCGTATACCCTCCGGCGGCGAGACTCACGATGGCATCTTCCTTGGGGTTGATGATTCCAAGGGAGAGGGCCAGAGTAAGCTTGAGGTTTCCACCGAAACCGAGGCCATATTTTACAGCCAAATCCCTAACGTAGTTCAAGTTGAGCTGTTCATCAATGGCAAATCCATGCGTCCCAACCTGGCAAACCTCTTCAAGGACTTTTGTTGCATCGCCACAGATGAAGAAGCTGGAGGTGAGGCCAGCATCATGGATCACTTTGATGGCCTCCTGACACGCGGGCGTGACAAATTCCCTGAAAGTTTCCGGTTTAATCTGGGAGGCAACAGGGTCAACGATAGCGATGATTTCACATCCGATGTCCCGATAGATTCTTGCCGACTCCGCTCCCACCTTTCCTGCGAAGTCAATAATCTCTTTGGCGAGGGGTTTGTTCTTGTAAACGTCGGTGAAGATTTTTACCCCTCGAAGATGGGAGGCAAGGGTGAGGGGGCCACAGAAGAGTCCCATCAGAACCCAATCCCCTTTTTTAGCCATCACCTTCTTGCCCGCCTCTACAATGACAGGCCAGCGGCCATCCTTGGCCGTGGGAATCTTTAGATTCGCATCTTTTAATGACTTATCCTGTAAAGGATGGCTTACGACAGAGGGCGGATTGTCCGGAACCCACTTTGCTTGACATCCCATGGATATGGCCTCTACACTTAGATCAAAGACCAGAGGGATTCCATCTGCCTTATACCGTTCGGCCGCGAACAAGACACCTTTGGCAATAAGATCAGGGTTTTGAAGATATTTGTCCGCTTTCTCCCCGATGAGATAGGCGGCATGGACCCCTGCATAGGGAACCCAAGGAACTCTTTCAGTACGCTTTCCTCGATACGCATCAATCAGCAACTGTTTAGCCATTGATTTCCCTCCCTTCCTTAATATTCCATCGAAGAATTGACCTTTCTTCTCAGGGCATATATTACCCTACCCCCTCTGACCCAGCCTCCTCTCCCTGGGAGTCTTTTTGGGTAAAGGCAAATTGTGGCCTATGATTCCTTGATATTTTTTAAAGTATTGTCTTAAACAGCCACTGTCACTACCCGGTAGCAGCGGAGGCATCGTTCGGCTTCAGCCACCGCTTCCTGCACAGAAAAGCCTTGTTCCACTTCATCGAAGGAAGATGTCCTCTTTTCCGGCGGCAACTTCGTCACCTGTATACGATCCCGAAGTTCTGAGACTTTTATAATTTCCTTCGGATCGTAAACTTTCAGCATTTTGAAGAGTTGATCAAAATAGTCGCTGGTCTCAACTTCGGGAGAAAAACCATTCAACAGACGGTCAATGGTGAAGGCGGCTCTCTTACCCATGGCCGAAGCTTCTATCAGAGATTGCGGACCCAAAACTGCATCCCCTCCGGCCAATAAGGTCGGATCGTCGGTTTGCAGGGTGAATGGACTTACTTTCATGGTGCCCCACTCAGAAAGAGTACAGACACATTCAGGCCCAAGGCACGCCCAGTCCGATTCCTGTCCCAAAGCAAGAATAACTCCATCAACTTCTAAGAGGAACTCCGAACCTTCAACAGGTATCGGTTGGGGACGCCCGCTTGCATCCGGTTGGCCCAGAGTCATCTTTATGCATTCGATGGCCATTATCTTTCCGTTTTCTCCGATAATCCGCTTGGGACTGGTTAGCGTCAGGATATTGATCCCTTCTGCCTCACAGTCCTTAATTTCCTCAGGGTGAGCAAGCATTTGCTCCAGGCTCCGGCGGTAGATGATAAAAGCATCTTCGGCTCCTAACCTTCGAGCTGTTCGAACTGCATCGATTGCCACATTACCACCCCCGATGACAGCAATCCTTTTCCCCAAAATAATTTTTTCCCCCAATCGGACTTTTTTAAGGAAGTCCAGCCCCGAGTAAACCCCTTTAAGGTCTTCTCCTTCAATCCCCAGTTTTTTGCATTCATGGGCGCCGATGGATAAAAAAATGTATTCATACCCTTCTTTTCGGAGTTGTTCGATGGTCATATCCTTACCTATTTCCGTGCTCGTTTTGATTTCCGCCCCCAGTTTTTTAATCGCCTCGATCTCAGACTGAACGATATCCTGTGGCAAACGATATTCAGGGATTCCGACCGACATCATCCCGCCAGCAACAGGTTGTTTCTCGAAAATCGTAACTGCGAATCCTTTTCTGGCCAGGTGATAAGCACAGGTCAGACCGGCAGGACCGGCTCCGATAATAGCCACCTTGCCTATGTTTTTTGAGGAAATAATCGGATTGGGTGGTTTTTTCGGGCTGGACAATTCCTGATCAGCGACAAAGCGCTTGAGCAAACGGATGGCAATTGGCTCATCTACATTGGCCCTTTGGCAGTGGTCTTCACAAGGATGATAACAAACCCTGCCCACGACACCTGGCAAAGGTAAATCCTCCCGGATTACATCAAGGGAATCGGCAAATTTGGCCTCTTTAATACGTTCGATATAGTTTGGGATATCAAGATGAATAGGGCAGGCATCCATACAGGGCGCGGTCAATTTAGAATAATATGCACCCACTTCCAACTTACCTTTTCCACTGATGGCCTGTAAAAAGTCCTCCTTGAAATATTTCAGGGCATGGACGATAGGAACAGGGCCGTGCTTTCCGATGCTGCACTTTGAATACCCGATAATCGTATTTGCCACTGTTTGTAAAAACTCAGGGTCATCTTCCCGGGCCTCTCCTCTAGTGAGATCCCTGAAGACCTCTAACATCTCCGTGAATCCGGTCTTGCAATAATTACATTTGTCACATGCATTGGTATGGTCGGATACTGCCTCGATGTAAGCCCGGCAGAGATCCAGGATATTTACTCCCTCAGAACGGATAATAATACCTCCCCAACCCATTATTGCCTTGATCTTTTCTCCGGGCTTGAAATACTCCGGTAATGTAACCTGATTGACCGGTGTAAAATCCTTTAATTCCTTTCCACGATTATCTATTATTTGCCCTTGCCATGAACTAAAAATTATATCTTTCACGAATTCTTTACCCCCATTGAACGAGACTACCCTTGTATTTTCTTTAATTCACCCGCCTGATCCCAACGAACCCTGAGCTGTTCAGCAAAATCGTTATACTGCTTAAATAGAGGATGGTCTGGGCTTTTGGGAAGTTGTTTGGTCTCTTCAAAAACCGCTGTGGCCAGAAAGGAATCGGCCATCGCTACCGCAGGCATGACCCGTTGTGCTCCGGCCATGGGACCGGTAAAGACCAGATCGTGGTAATAAAAAGCGGCTAAAGCTTCTAATGCGGCATCAATCGCAGCCCAACCCTTAAGGTCTCCTTTCTCCTGGAAGCGCTTAAATTCCATATAGGAGCCGTTACTTGGCGCTCCGGCCGTGGCAAATCCCCATCTTTCTTTAATCATCCGGTTAGCAATCCCGCAAAGGGCGGTGGCAGGCCCATTTAGCACTGATGTGTCAACGATAATGCTTTCAAATTTTGCTCCGACCTTTTCTATGGCATCGATCAGTTTTTCGGCTCCTTTAATTCTGCCAGAGGGCATTTGATCGTTTACGTCAAAGGCCACCAGAACGACATGCTTCACTCCGATATTCATAATTTCTTTGATCTCGGTTTCAATATTTTCCTCAAAGACAGTCAGACTATTATAGAACATGCGGTCAAGCAACCCCTTTTCCGCACAATAGGACGCCCCCTGAAGTTTCGTTTCCATACCGATGGCATCTATACAGAAAGCCATTTTGCTGTGTGAAGTTACAAAATCAATATAAGTGTTAAATTTTTCTCCTGGGCTGGCTACAATGTCCGCCATAGGGATAGCCCCGGTTTCTTCCCATAAACGGTCACAGGTTTTTAACAGCTCTTCCGCCCTTTGTTCATTAAACCCTCTTCTGCGACTGCCTTTATCAAAAAGCTTGTCACTTTCCTGAAATATGGAAAAGCAACAAACGGTGGGATATTCTCCAGGTTGTCCACCAAATTTAACTCCACCGATTTCACATACCATTTGGTCTTTGGAAAAACGAAACATAATTATCCTCCTTTCACAAATCAGAGAACACCAATATCGTGAGACAAACTTTTGTGTTAAGTTGATTTACCCGACCCTGAAAACCCAAATATACTCGGGTGTTTTAGATTTTCAACAAAATATTATACTGGACTTTCCCCAGAATTTTTTACGAGAATTCAACCGCAAAAGGGAATAGGAGCTGACCCGTTCTTGGTTGCTTGG
>CAKZKY010000077.1 GCA_937124575.1 uncultured Pseudomonadota bacterium
GATCGTCTTATAGTCATTTGACTATACGACTATTTGACTAACGATTAGGCGACGATACTGGGGAGGAACAATGGAATATAAAAACATCCTCGTTTCTTTCGAAGGGGAGATTGGAATTCTAACCATTAATCGTCCGAAAGCCCTTAATGCGCTGAACATCGAAACGCTTCAGGAGATCCAGTTGGGGCTTCAGGAAGCAAAGGATCAATCTGGGTTAAAGGTCCTCATTGTTACTGGTGCAGGCGAAAAAGCTTTTGTGGCCGGAGCCGATATCATGCAGATGAAGGAGATGAATTCGATTGAAGCGCTCAACTTTTCAAAGACAGGCCACCACACCTTGAAGATGCTACAGGATTTTCACTGTCCAGTCATAGCGGCTGTCAATGGGTTTGCTTTGGGAGGAGGAACAGAGATTGCCTTGGCCTGCGATTTTATCTATGCTTCTGAGAATGCAAAGTTTGGGCTTCCCGAAGTGACCTTAGGCATCTTTCCTGGATTTGGAGGGACGCAGAGACTTCCCCGCCTCATTGGCAAAGGTAAGGCCAAGGAACTGATCTTCACTGGAAAGATGATCAGCGCCCAGGAGGCATTCGAGATGGGGATCGTCAATAAGGTCTTTCCTCAGGCATCGCTGATGGAAGAGACCAAGAAGACAGCTCTCCAGATTGCGGCAAACGGAGCGGTTGGTGTTCGATTAGCCAAGATGGTTGTCAATAGCGGCTTCAATATGGATTTGGAAGAAGCCTGTAATCTGGAATCCTATGCCTTTGGAATCGGATTTGCCTCAGAAGATCAGAAAGAGGGGATGCGAGCTTTTACCGAGAAGAGGAAACCCGAATTTAAAGGAAGATAAGGAGGCGTAACGTGAAGATTGTCGTCTGTATCAAACAGGTGCCTGACACCACGGATTTGAAGATCAATCCTGAAACCAATACTTTGGTCCGTGAGGGTGTGGCCTGCATCACAAACCCCTTTGACGAGTTTGCCATCGAAGAGGGACTTCGCACCAAGGAGAAGTATGGCGGAGAGGTCCATGTGATCACCATGGGCCCCCCCCAGGCGATAGAAGTCCTGAAGAATGCCTTGGCCGTGGGTTGCGATAAGGTCTACCTCGTTTCGGACCCTGCCTTTGCAGGGGCAGATACGTTAGCGACTGCCTATGCGGTTTCCAAGACGATCCAGCATATCGGAGGTGCAGATATCGTCTTCTGTGGAAAGCAGGCCATTGATGGAGACACGGCTCAGGTTGGACCGGGCATTGCCACCCGATTGGGCATTCCCCAACTGACCTATGTCTGCAAGGTAAGGGAGATCAATGTTGAGCAGAAAAAGATTGTAGTGGAGAGACTTTTAGAGAATGGGAAAGAGGTGGTCGAATCGTCGCTACCTGTTCTCGTCACCGTGGTCAAGGATATCAACGAGCCAAGACTCCCATCGCTTTTAGGAATCAAGAAGGCGGCCAAGGCTCAGATCCCGACGCTTACGGCAAAGGATATTCAGGCAGATGAGAACCGCATTGGATTGAAAGGTTCACCCACCTGGGTGACCAAGATCTTTACCCCTGAACCCAGAGGAGGCGGGGAGGTTCTTCAAGGAGAATTGACGGATGTGGTTCCTCTTCTGGTCAATAAGCTGATGGATTCGAAGTTTATTAAGTAAATGGGAAGGTCTATAGGCAATGGTAAAGAAGCCGGTTTGGTTTAAGGGGAATGTTTATGGTCTAAAAAATATTGCCCTTGCCCTTTCACGTTAGACGATGCGGGCTTCCTGACCTTTACCCTAACCGGTCGACGGTTCATGTTTTTTTACATAGGAGGAGATAAGAATGGCTAAGTTATTGATCGATCGAGAGACCTGCACCGGATGCGAAGCCTGCGTTCCTTCCTGTCCCTTCGGGGCTTTGAGCATGAAAGAGCAGATTGCGGTTGTTGATGAAAAATGTAATTTCTGCGGGGCATGTGTGGATGTCTGTCCGGTCAGTGCGATCACTTTGGAGAAGGATGAGAAGAAAGAGGTGTTTGCTACCAGCGCCTATAAGGATGTTTGGGTCTTCATCGAACATGAACATGGAAAGGTTTCCAGGGTCTCTTTCGAACTTCTTGGAGAGGGAAGAAAATTAGCCGATGCGCTCGGTTGTAAATTATGCGGGTTTATCTTTGGCAAAGAGGTAGAGGGATTCGCAAAAGAAGCGATCGCTTATGGTGCAGAGAAAGTCTATATGACAGAAAGCCCTCTGCTCGAACCCTATCGAACCGATCCTTTTTCCTGTGCCGCAGTGAACCTCATCCGAAAATACAAACCTGAAATCGTCCTCTTTGGTGCGACCATTCAAGGAAGGGATTTTGCAGGCACGGTAGCGACTACGCTCGAAGTTGGATTGACAGCCGATTGCACGGGCCTGGACATTGATTCCGAGACAAAATATCTCCGACAGACACGCCCTGCCTTTGGCGGAAATATCATGGCGGTCATTCTTGACTACCCCAACTACCGACCCCAGATGGCAACGGTTCGGCCCAAGGTCTTTCCAATGCCAGCCAGAGACGATTCGAGAAAAGGGGATCTGATCCGGGAACCTCTGCCCATGACTGAAGACCAGATCCGGACAAAGGTTCTGGAATTCATCAGAGGTGCTGAGGCCGTTAATTTGGCTGATGCAGAGATCATCGTCTCAGGAGGAAGAGGAATTGGAAGCTCTGAAAACTTCAAGGTGATCCGGGAGCTTGCAGAGGTTTTAGGAGCAGCCGTTGGTGCCTCAAGAGCCGCAGTGGATGCAGGCTGGATTCCTTATGAGCATCAGGTGGGACAGACCGGACGGACCGTCCGCCCCAAAATTTATATTGCCTGCGGCATTTCAGGTTCGATTCAGCACCAGGCAGGGATGAAAACGTCAGAAATCATTGTGGCCATCAATAAGGATCCAGAAGCCCCCATCTTTAAGATTGCCACCTATGGAGTGGTTGGCGACCTTTTCACTGTCGTCCCGATGCTCAGAGACGAGTTTAAGAAAAGGTTAGGACGTTAGCCCCTTCAGGGAAAGTCCAGATAACAAATTCCAATTACCAAATAATACCCAATCACCCAATTCTAACCGATAAACAATTTTTGTTGAGTTTTGGTTATTGAAGTTTGATGTTTATTTGGTGATTGGTGTTTGGTTATTGGGATTTTCTCCCCTTTTTTTCTCCTTGCTTTTTTCCTTCTCTTTCATCATAATTGAACCAAATATTTAAAGGGGGTTCCTAACTATGATCGTCACCTGTGCCTCCTGTTTGACAAAGTATCATCTTGATGATTCGAGAATTTCAGAAAAGGGATCGAAGGTCCGGTGTTCCCGTTGTAAGCATGTCTTCTATGTGTTCCCGCCTCCGGAGAAGAAGGAGGAAGTGGAAGAGAGTTTTGAGTCTTTTAATAAATATCTTGAGGAGTTCAAAGTAGAAGAGCAAAAAGGAATCGAACCCCTACCCTTTGAAAAGGCGGAAGAGAAAGAGGAAAAATATCTCATATCCGATCAACCGTCTCAGGATGAGATTGAGCCTTTTGCTCCTGAATTCGAGGAAGTCAAGGAGCCTGAGATCAAAGAGGTCAGACCGAAGAGACCAGCCATTGAACCGAGAAGAAGGAAGGAGGAAAAGAGAAAACCATTGCTTCTATATGCCATTGTGATCGTTATCGTCATTCTCTTA
>CAKZKY010000078.1 GCA_937124575.1 uncultured Pseudomonadota bacterium
CCTTTTTTGAGGCTTTTTATCAAGGTTTTCTATTGATAATATTGTCATTTCGTAATACTTTTCACGCATGATTCAGGTTAAAAAAAAGAGTTTTATCGTCGGATAATGTCAGAGAATAATTATAGGGTGATGTTTTCATCCTTAGTTCAATAGGCGTTTCTTAAACTAAAAGAAAGAATTACTTTTTTTGTATTTCCGTTCGTCTTTGTCTTACCATGGAGCGTAGGTTCTGAGACAACTCCTGGGAAGTTGTGACATTCAACTCTTGAAATAGTGCACTCACGAAAGGATCCGATTTCAAACGATTCAAAACTTCTGACGAAAACAAGTTGGTATTCCCCGGCATGATTAATTGGGGACAATTCTGCGATCCGCAATTATTCGTATCGCAGGTTTTCAGCTTTCCACAACCTTGTTCGCCGCAGGTATTTTTCTGACAATTCCCTTGTTCGCTACAATTAGACATCCCTGGAGAGAACAAGTCTGAACAACTGGATCCCAGGAAATTGCCTGGTTCGAAAATAGGGTTTCGACCGAACTCATTGATAAATACCTCTCTTTTCCCAAGGACCAACACTTTTATAAATTTCGCCTGTTCATTCAATGGCTTAATATTGGCTATTTTAGCCACATTCAATTCCTTCGTTGATTTTTGCATCTGGGCAAGCAAGTCACTCGTCTTGATGGTGCTCAAACCCGTTACCATGGCTAATAGTTTTGTTAAAAAGAGCGTTGTCTCTCGACGTGTCCATTGGGTTTCTTGCATAAATATTCTCCTTTCGGTCTGAGATCACCGATGGATCAAACTCATCTCATCCAATGTTCTATTTCTTTTCCGATACGACAATGGCTGTCACGTCCCGGATATCATCCCCGATATAGGGGCGTTGAACCTTGATCCAAAGTTTGGAACTGGCAAGGTCTTTTGCGCCATCAAAGATGAAAAAAGCCTCATATAAATCGTAGCTTTCATATTTTTTGGGTTTGCCTGATGTCCCAGATGCACGGGGCATCGCATATTCTTTGGCAATTCCCTTGTAGAATGAAGCCACTTTTTGAAAGGAATCGGTGGTGGTGTAGATCGTGGCTTTGGTTCCGGACATTTTGGCCGCTGCCGCAGCCTCATTTGCCTCCTTGGTTGCCTTCTCATCGAGTTTAGCACCAGGATAGGGTTTAAACTCTGCGGCAAAGAGAAATTGAGAAAATACGAGAACAATGAACAGGCTAATAATGGCTGTCTTCTTCATGTTGAATATTTACCTCCTTTTTTTAATGTTTGTTTGGACCATCTTCTTATGATTTTCTGCGACGGGTTTCTATCCTAATCGTTTATTCACCGTCGCAGTTACTTTCATACTATACGATGGATTACGGTTGTTGCTGTTTACGTTTGATCTCCTTTATTTTTTCCTGAATCTCGCCTGTCCAGTACTCAGGGCATAACCGATTGAGGCTCTTGAGCATGTGATCAATGCCAATCAGATGTGCCGATACTTCCATTTCTCCCCATATGGCGGTGTCCTTGGTATTGTAACGGGCACGATCTGTTTTACATTGATTCACATGGGTTTTTTCGTGGGCAATAATCGCTTCGACCACTTCCTCGGGGGTGCAGTTCCTCCTGGCCTTCTCTCGGTAAGCCTGTTCGTTTACAAGATTGCAGTTTCCGTCAACTCCGATTTCATCGCCCACACCCAACCCCTCGCCTCCCTCATTTCCTCCAGGAGAACTACTTCCAGCACCCGGGTCACCTGGTTTTTTGTCGCACTCTAAAGCACCTGCAGGAGGTGGAGAGCCGTAGAGTATTTCATAGGCTTTTCGATCGACATAGCATTTATACTGGTCCATATCTGTTGTTTTCTGTCTTGTAGCTTTGTCCAAATAGGCCTGGGCATATGCCAGATCGTGCTTGATCGCTTCGATCAAGTGCGAACAAGGGTCGTTGGGTTTAAACTTCCAGTGGACGGTCAGGGTCTGCTCAAAACGAGGTTTTTTCTCTTGGAGCAGGGTCTGAGAGCCGCTGCAACCATTGGGGTCGAAGTCTATGAATACGTTGGTGGCTGCGCCGCCCAAGGGCGTTGACAGCGTGTACGGATTAGTGAGGACGACTGTATTGGAATCTTGGGACCCGATACCTGTCTGGTTTGGCTTCGATCCGGGCGGTACAGGTTCCCACTCGAGTCGCTTCTCCGTTGTGACGCCTGTGCATACATTGTGGCGCTGACTGATGGCGTAGCCGGACGAGGCCTGAAATACCTTCGTATCCAAAAAGAGATGGTATCTGCCCGCAGGCATCCCTCCCGGTTGGGCAAGCCCGGTTTTATCCACGCGTCTCCCATCAGAAACACGGTTCATGGAAAAACCAGGTTTATAATTGACAGTAGTTTTGAATTTCTTTGCAGATTCCTCTGGTTCCAGAATCACTTGTTTAAGGTTCAATGTTTCTCTTTCCCAGTTTCCAGGCCTCCGGATATCTAAATTTGATCGGGTACGGTGGATCGGCGTGCAATCGGTCTTGTCGTACACCGTTTTAACATCCTTTTCCTGAAGAAACTTGAGGTCATGGGTGACATCCCCCACCGTGGCTTTCCCGTCCTGTATGCAGACCTTTGCTTTTGTTGTCATAGAATGCTGTGTTGAGCGCCCCATGCCTGTGACCTTGGCACCCGACGGGGCCTGAAGAGGTTCGCTCGCCTCATTCGCCTCGTATTTGATCGTGATTTCCCCTGTCACCTGAGAGTTGCCTGCAAAGGCAGGGTGGAGCCACAACCCCGTCCAGAAAACCACTATCAATAACATACCTAATCTCAGAGCAGCTTGCTTCACTATGACAACCACCCCCCCCTCCTGAAGTTATGTTTTGTGGGTGTCTATTGTTTGACCAGTTCGACGCGTCGGTTTTTGGCTTTTCCTTCCTCGGTGTCGTTTGAAGTGACAGGAGCGGCTGGGCCGACCCCAAGCGCTTTTAGCCGAGAACCATCTATTTTATATTTCGAAACCAGTTCTTTGACAACTGCCTCTGCCCTCTGGTGTGAAAGCTTCATATTATAATCAAGGCCGCCTACGTTATCAGTATGCCCGACCACATAGAGTTTGAGCTTAGGATCCTGCTGAAGTAGTTTTGTTATCTCTTTCAAGGCTGGTTCAGATTCCGGTTTGACATCTGCCTTGTTGAAGTCGAAGTAGATGCCATAGATCGCTACATGGCCCGTTGTGTTGATCCCCTCAGCCATGAACTTGGCATCGGCCACTATTTCTTGAGCCATGGCCTGTTTTTCAACAACCGTAAGGTGGATATTTTCGGCGTCGGTATCGATTTGAACCCAAGCCCAAATTTCCTTGTCGTCTTTAACGAGCTTCATGGATGTTTTGTAGGGTTTTTTGGGATCAATCACCCAGAAGGTTCCTCCAATCTTTTCGATGGCATTTGTGTAATTACGTGACACCTGGATGTATGAATATTTCACTTTAAATCCCTTTTTTGTTGAATAAACCGTATAGAGTTTCCGCCCCTCAACTGTAACCTTTTGTTTTGTTGCGGGATCAATGAAGTCAAAGGCGTCAAATTCATTTGATTCACAAGTGTAAAGATAGTATCCTTCCATTCTTGAAAAAAGCGGATGATCCTTGCATCCCTTTCTGTCCTCCTGTGCGAAAGCGGGACTGGACATCAATAAAATTCCTAACACCAAACAAAAGATGATTTTAGCTCTTTTTCCCATTTTTCTACCTCCTTTTCGAAGAGATATTTCCTCTACCCTTCATTGTTACCTCTAAAAAAACAAAAAAGCCTTTGACAAACCTTCCTGTGTCCGAAACAGAAAAATTTGACCAAAAGGCTTTATATGTAATTATCCTGAAACCTGCGTGAAAACTATGGGTTAAGTTTTTAATCTCACAATTTTCTTTATGGCGTATTCAAAAGTATCT
>CAKZKY010000079.1 GCA_937124575.1 uncultured Pseudomonadota bacterium
GAATAAAGCGTGGTCGTCTTACCCGAGCCCGTAGGGCCGGTCACCAGAAGCATCCCAAAAGGATGGGACGCCAATCGGCTGACGATCTCAGCATGGTCCTTCTCGAGGCCCAGGTGCTGAATGTCGAAGATGAGCCTTTCTCGATACAGGAGTCTCAATACCACCCCTTCGCCTCTCACGGTAGGAATGGTAGAAACCCGAATATCAAGGAAAATGGAGGCGACCTTCGTGCTGAACTTCCCATCCTGGGGAAGCCGCTTTTCAGCGATGTCAAGGCCTGCCAGAAGTTTCACCCTCGATACTGTCGCCAGATAGAAGGGTTCCTCAAGGAAATCCATATCGTGAAGGATTCCATCAATCCTGAATCTAACTCTGAATCTCCTCTCGGAAGACTCGATGTGAATGTCGGAAGCCCGAAGCTCAACGGCCTTACTTAAAAGGCCATTGAGGTACTTGATCACCGGCGCCTCAAAAGCCATCTCCCTCAGTTTTTCTGAGTCCTCTTCGAGAGAGAGGGAGATAAAGTCTTTCCCCTGGGGAACGGAATGAGCCCTCGACAACTTTTTAAGGAGTTGTTCCGGAGCAAGGGAGATCTGGATCTGATATCCAAGCTTCTTCCCGATATAGTCCAATACCAGATGGTTCAAAGGGTCGTTGGTCACGGCATATAATGTCTTAGCGTCATGGTCTATTTTGATGGGATGAAAGTTATTCCTGATTAGGAAGTAATAGTCAAGCCTCTCGCTGAGGAAAGGAACCAGACCCTCCTCTTCTGTCCACTCCCCGTTAAAGAGAGGAATATCGAACTGTTGAGATAATGCTTCAAGCAACTGGCTTTCGGTGATGGAACCGCTCTGTATGAGGATCTGTCCGATCCGTCCTCCAACTTCTTTCTGGAGGTCAAGGGCTTTGGATAGCTCTTCCTCTTTTAATCCGAAACGATCCTTTAGAATCTCCCCTAATCGCATGGTTACCCCATGGTTGTATCCATTTCCAGTCCAATGGATGGCTTACCAGTTGGTAATCGATTTATCATCTAATTTTCCATTGGGTCCGAAAGAGTAAAGGTCGAATGGCCCGTGATCGCCAGGACACTTAAACTGATACTCCCGCCCCCAGGGGTCTTTCGGAAGGCTTTTTTTGGAAAGATAGGGCCCTCTCCATTTTGGGTCTTGTAAGTTGACTAGTTCCTCCAGGCTATTGGGGTATCGCCCAAGATCGATCATAAAAGCTTGAACGGCAGAAGAGAGCATTTCGATCTGGGCCTTTGCCACCTCCTCCTTTGACCTCTCAAACCGACCGATCAGATTGGGGGCGATCAGAGAAGCAATCAATCCAATAATGGCGACCACGATCAGTATCTCTATCAGGGTAAAACCCCGTTCCATGATATTGCTCTTTTTCATGAAACATCCCTCCGTTCGGAATGAAACATTTTTTATTTTATCACATTACAGGGAATGTTTTAAATATTCTTCCACCACTTTCGATGACTCTCCCTCGGCTTTGATCTCTCCTTCATCCAGCCAGATGACTCTGTTACATATCTCTTTGATTACAGAGAGATTGTGGGAGACAAGAAGCGTCGTAACCCCTCCCTTGATCAAACGGATCAGGGCTTCCCTGGACTTCTTTTGAAAACCTTCGTCTCCAACGGAAAGGATCTCATCAATGAGAAGCAGTTTTGGATCCGTATGAATCGCGATAGAAAACGCAATTCTTAAATACATGCCAGTCGAATAAGTTCGAATCGGCATATCCATAAATTCACCGATCTCTGCAAAGGCCTCAATGGCCTGGAGCCTCTCTGCGACTTCCTCTCTTGTGAGCCCGAGGAGCACTCCATTGATCAGGGCGTTCTCTCTTCCTGTGAGGTCAGGGTGAAATCCCGCGCCCAGCTCGAGGAGGGGTGTCATCTTCTGCGAAACCCTGATATCACCTTTAGTTGGATAGATGGTGCCAAGGATTAAAGAAAGCAAGGTACTTTTCCCTCCCCCATTCTTTCCTATCACACCGAGGCACTCACCCTGTTTGACATTGAAGTTTATCTCTTTTAAAGCCCAGAAATGTGAATTCTGATTCCTTTTGACAAATTTAGGAAGATTCACTATAAATTCTTTGAATCCAGGTCGTTCCCTTTTGAAGGGGAATTTCTTCCAGACATCCCTTACCTCAACAATATAACTCATATGACCTCGTCCAGCCTCTTTCCAAGCTTTTGAAAAATGGCGATACCCATAAGAAAAAATACCAATGAGCTTACAAAAGAGATACCAATATTCTTCCAATCAATTAAATTTGACATAAATAAATCTCTCCAGGCAGTAATCAGGTAGGTTAAAGGATTTAGCACGAGATAGGTCTTATAGGCTTCTGGAACTATATTTAAAGGATAAACAATGGGGGTCATCCAGAATAACATGTTGATGATGATACCGATGATGTATTCCATATCTCTAAAATAGGCATTGATCATTGAGATCGCCAAGCATATTCCTGTTGTCACAGTGAATTGTATGATGATTAAGATGGGGATGATCAGCAACCAGCTCACCCCAGGCCCTACTCCATAAAAGCATGAAATGCCGGCGATGATGGGTAGGGTGAAGATCAGATTTACAAGTTGAGCCAATATGGTGGCGATGACGAGAAAATATCTCGGGAAGTGAACCCTTTTGATGAGATTGACATTGCCAATCAGGGCCCCGGCAGAAATGGTGACAGATGCTGAAAACCAATTCCAAGGGAAAAGAGCCGAGAGGAGAAAAAAAGTGTAGTTCTCCATCGGAATCCTCATAAATATCTTGAAGGCGATAAAAAGGACCAAGGCAAGAAGAATAGGATTCAATAAAGACCAGAAAATACCCAGGACGGTCCTCTTGTATTTCAGCGTGATCTCCTTCTTCGTTAAAAGCCAGAGGAGGTCTTTCTTCCTTTCAAACTCTCTGTTCATCGCATTCATTTAATTTCGCTCATTTTTTTGCAAATATTTGAGTTAACCTGGTATGTATTATGTGTATTATGTATAAGGTTAAACTCACTGGTAACCATGTTCCTAAAAATTATATCTATAAATCCATCGTTCAAGGATTGCAGAAATCATAGCACAAGATGTTGAATCGAGTCAATTTTCTATAACCTTAAGTATATCCTAAGGTTTA
>CAKZKY010000080.1 GCA_937124575.1 uncultured Pseudomonadota bacterium
TGACGTCCTTTCGCGCCTACCGGGACATCCTGGAGTTGACGATCAAAGAAAGCACCATGATCATGTTGATCATCGCAACCTCCTTCCTTTTTTCAACACTTCTGACCAAGCTCTATATTGCCCAAACCGTCACCACCTCACTCGTGAGCTGGGAATTTTCCAAAGTTGGGCTGATGGTCATGATCAACTTCTTCCTTCTGATCTTAGGTGCCCTTTTGCCTCCTGTTGCACTGGTCCTGATCGTCTGCCCCATCCTGAATCCGGTTATCCTGGCCTACGGTTTTGACCCGGTCTGGTTTGGGGTCATTATCACCATCAACATGGAAGTGGGGATGATTACCCCACCTTTTGGCCTGAATCTCTTTGTCGTGAAGGGGATCGCTCCAGAAATTCCCTTGCATCGGGTTCTCATCGGGTCCGCTCCCTTTGCCGTCTGTCTGCTCTTAGGAATCGTCATTTGTTACATCTGGCCTGAGATTATCCTATGGCTGCCCAACCAGATGATCAAGTGACCGGTTTCCGGGAAAGCTGCCTAAATGCCCCGCCCTATTATGGGCGGGGGATTTCATTATGGGCGTGTTTTTTTAATGAGGTGAAGAATGCCATGATCACAAAGATAAAAAATATACTCTATGCCACCGACCTTACAAGGAATTCATCCTACGCCTTCCGCTACGCCATTCATTCGGCACAGAAATATGATGCTCAAATTTATATTCTTAATGTCTTGGAAAAGCTCACTCCTTCGGAAGAGGCAAACATGGCTGTTTTCGTATATTCCTATTTACCCCATTTGGAGATGGAGAAGATCAGGCGGGAAAAGAGGGATGATCTGAACAGCCAAATCAAAAAGAGGTTGAACGAATTTGCCCAAAGGGAGCTCCAGGACGATCCGGATACACTGAAACGCGTGGCCTCGATCATGGTGGTCGATGGGGACCCGGCTGATGAAATCCTAAAGAAGGCTGACGAACTGAACTGCGATCTGATAATCATGGGGACTCATGGCAAAGGCCTGATCACTCATACCTTCCTGGGAAGCGTGTCCGAGAAGGTCCTACATCGAACGCGAAAACCGGTCTTGATCATTCCCATTCCCAAAAAGGATATCGACAAATCTTTGGCCGACATCTAAAAAAAATCTCAGGATTTAAAATAGCCCTATCCTTATCCCAATGAAACAGAGTGTTAGAATTTCAAAACGTTGAACCCATCGAAATTGATTAGAACCGTATTCAGGATCGGATAAAGATAGCATCGGGTCTTTTGTTCAAGAGAGCCAAGTGTTTTAGACAAAAATGTTTCATGTAGAATCCTCTTCTTCAATTTATTGAGAATCCTGTGAGGAATTCGTTTGATTTGAGGAGGAAGAATCCTATGCGCAAGATCGGGAAAGATTCCTTAATATATGCCTATAGTGCAAAGAGTTCAGTGGCCTTGGAAGTGGAACTAGGGGAAAGCTTTTTATTAGAGACCCATGACCGCTTCACAGGCATCACTGACTTTTCAAATATCCTTGGATCAGATGCCACTCGGAACAATGCGGTGACAGGAAATGTATTCGTCAAAGGGGCAAAGCCTGGGAAAGTTCTAAAAGTTGAACTCCAAAGGCTTGAAATCACCCAAAAAGAAGGAATGATCGTTGCCTTTCCCAAAAGAGGGGCTTTTGGCGGGAAGATCCATGAAACAAGATCGAAAGGAATACCCCTTGAAAAAGGATTTGCCATTTTTAATGAGAAGATAAAACTCCCTATCTCACCACATATAGGTAGGATTGGGGTTGCCCCTGCCATCGGGGAGATTCCCACTGCCATTCCGGATTCACATGGAGGGAATTTAGACAATAAACACTTTGTGGAAGGGACGGCCATCTATCTACCTATTTTCCATGAAGGGGCCTTGTTGGGAGCGGGAGATTTTCACGCCCTCATGGGAGATGGAGAGAGCGTTTTATCCGGGATTGAGGTAGCGGGTCAGGCAGTGTTGCGCTGTAGCCTTGTCAAGAATTTCTCTCTGACGGATCCCCTTCTTGTGACAAAAGAAAAGGTAATGACCATGGCAAGCGCCAAAACCCTGGAGGAGGCCAGTCGGAAAGCTCTTGACAATATGGCGATTCTACTGTCTGAGTCACAACAGATCGATTACATTGAGGCAGCCATGTTGGTCAGTATTGCCGGAGATGTTCATGTATGTCAACTTGTCAATCCACAAGTCACTGTAAAAGTGATGGTTGAACAATCCCTTCTTCCTCTCTTCTTTCTCCAATGAGATGAGGAGAGAATCCTAAACCAAAAGAAAAGGAGGCGAATGATGAAAGGTCTTCCCTTAGAAGGCATCCAGATCGTTGACCTCACGGCGGCAATGTCTGGCTCTTATTGCACCCAACTCCTGGCCGATTTTGGGGCGAGTGTTTTAAAGATCGAACCTCCTGGCACGGGAGATATGCTCAGGGACTTTGGTCCTCCATTTGTGAAAGGGGAGAGTTACTATTTTTTGCTCAATAACCGCAATAAGAGAAGCATGACCCTCAACCTTCAAACCGAAAAAGGAAAGGAGGTTTTTTATAAACTCGCTTCCACGGCGGACATTGTAGTTGAAAATTATCGGCCCAGCGTAAAAAGGAAACTCAAGATCGACTACGACGATCTCAAGAAGAAAAATCCACGTCTGATCTATGTCAGCATTTCTGGATTCGGCCAGACCGGTCCCTATGAAAATCGGGCTGGTTTCGACCCCATTGCCCAAGGGATGTCAGGCATTATGAGCATCACAGGATGGAATCACACGGGCCCGGTTCGGGTCGGTGTCGCCATCGGCGACTCTGTGGCTGGGATATTTGCTTCCTATGGTATTCTTTTGGCACTCATAGAAAGGGAAAAGTCAGGGGAAGGTCAACGTGTGGAGACCTCTTTGCTGGAAGGGTTGGTGGCTCTTCTCGGTTTTCAAGCGGCCAAATTTTTTGGCACCAACGAGAGGCCAGAACCCCAAGGGAACGATCATGCCATGATGTCCCCTTATGGCACCTTCAAGACCAGGAACGGGTACATGAATATTGCGGCGGGCAATCAGGGTATGTGGGAGCGATTGGCAAAGGCCCTGGGTTTAGAACATCTCATCCAGGACAAGAGATTTTTAACCGTGGCTGATCGAGTGGCCAACCGTCCTGAGCTGACGAAGCTTCTGGAGGCGAAGCTGGTCGAAAAAACGAGTAAAGAATGGGAAACAATCCTAGATCATGCTGGGGTGGCCAATGGCCCCATCCTTTATATCGATGAGGTTTTTCAAGATCCTCAGGTTCTCCATCAGCAAATGCTCTTAGAGATGGATCATCCAACTGTGGGAAAGATGAAAACCCTTGGCTTTCCAGTTAAGATGGGACGGACACCTGGCCAACTGAAACTCCCTCCCCCTCTCAAAGGGCAGCATACCGAAGAGGTGTTGAAAGAGCTGGGATACAATCCCCAAGAGATCGAGGCGATGGGAAAAGAGGGGGCGATCTGAGCCAGGCACTTTGTGTCCCCTGTTCAATCCCACAGATTGGTTCTTGCAGGGATGCCTCGAGGACGATCCTTATCCAGACGGGAATCTCAGATGAAAGTGGACCACTCGATTCTTACGTTATTAACAGTCTCATATTACAAAATCCCTCCTCCCACCAGCCTACCGCCTGCCTGCCAGTAGACAGGGTAGGCAGGCTTTGCCAAAGAGGGGCGGGTGAAGATTCTCTAATCCATATTAGGTTTTTCCGAACAGGGTTTGTAAGGCGTCCTCTTTGGCCTCACGGACGTGCTCCCGCATCACCCGCTCGCACAAATCCGGGTCTTTTAGTTGAAGGGACATGACGATCTTTCGATGACCCTCGACCGATCTTCTTCCCCCGTCAGGGTATCGAAGGGTGTCTTTTCTGTATCTCAGGACATATTTTCTGATATTGACGATGAGGCGGTAAAGGCGGGACTTATGGGCGACCAGTTCATGAAGCATATCGTGAAAGCGGGTATTCCATTTGAAGACTTCTTCGATCTTCCTTCCTTTAAGTGCCTCTTCCGCATTCCGGATAAACAGGTCAAGTTGATTGAGAGTCTCATCCGAGACGTTTTGAGAGATGAGCCGCAGGGTATATCCTTCCAGGATGGAGCGAAGCTCAAAGAGATCCTCGACCTCTTCCCTGGAATCCCTCGAGACGATAAATCCCCTTTTGTTTCGGGGTTTAATGAGCCCTTCCGATTCTAATTTATAGAGGGCTTCCCGGATAGGAGTTCGACTGACCCCCAGAGTTTTGGCAAGGTGCTCTTCGGTCAATTTTTCTCCCGGACCGAGGTGGCCGGAAAGGATATCCGTTTTAATGTGTTCGTAAACGCTTTCCCGGATGGGAAAGCTCTTCTTTTCTCTTACGAACCTGGAAGCCATTTTTGTATCCAATTTTTTATAAAATAAAATTTTGGAAATATTACAACCCAAATGAACCGATGTCAATAAAAATTTGAAATCTCCTCCAATGGATCGATATTTAGGCCATTTTATCATAATTTAAAATTCTACTGACAGGAAAGGTAAAAAGAGGTGGGATCATCGGGTTCCTCACAGGGATTATCCCGGCCGGCGGGATCACGACGGCTTCCTTTCTGGCCTATTTTGCGGAGAAAAGGGTTTCCAAGCATCCGGAACGTTTTGGGAAGGGTGCGATTGAGGGAGTGGCCTCACCCGAAGCGGCGAACAATGCCGCATCGATCAGTGGCTTTGCTCCTTTACTGGTATTGGGAATTCCAGGATCTCCTACGACTGCCGTTATGTTGGCGGGTTTTATGATGTGGGGTATTCGCCCAGGCCCTCTGCTCTTTCAAACCAAACCGGACCTTGTCTGGGGCCTCATTTCAAGCAAGTTCATCGGAAATCTCATCCTCCTTCTGATGAACATCTTTCTCATTCCCCTCTTCGTCATGATCCTGCGGGTTCCTTATACTATTCTCATGTGTTTCATTGTCATTTTTGCGTCTGTGGGTGCCTACACCGTCAACAACAATCTTTTCGATGTCTGGATGATGCTCGGATTCGGTGTGCTGGGCTACATCATGAAGAAACTGAATTATCCGATCGTCCCGCTGGTCTTGGGCCTGGTTCTCGGAAACCTGGCGGAGAATTCCCTCCGGCAGGCTCTCACCATATCCGGAGGAAGTTTTTCTATCTTCTTCACCCGGCCGATTTCCCTTTTTTTCATTGTCGTAGCCTTCCTCGCCTACCTCAGCCCGGTGATTCGATTGGCTTTTAAGGGATTCCTGCGTGGCCGCGTGGATGTAACCTCCTAATTGCGTTTAACTCTTCACTTCCAGGGCTTGCCGCTCATACCATATCCTTCTTCACCCTTGATAGCTTTGATGATTAAGTCCGCTTTGGCACGGGCCTCGATCTTCTTTTCTGTTGTGATCATGAGCCTTGATCCAAACTTTTCTGTGCAGAATTTAGTTAAGGCTTCCATAACCTTTGCGCTTCCCGTTACAGGCAGGGTCGGCCAGAAATAGGTTGGAATTCCCATGGCCACCGTCCACATGGCTTCGGTGACTTCTGAACTGCGATTGGCCTCCGGATAACAGGCTACGATCGGATATCCCGTCAGGTCCTTTTTCCCTATCTTTGCCAGCTCCAGCAGGAAATCGGTTATTGTTCCATCTCCTCCCCCAACATCAATGACAGAAGGAACTTCCTTCCCAAGGGACGATAGGACATCCGATAAGCCTTTGCCGCAGTATTTTTCCTTCAAGGCGGGATTTAGAAATCCATATTTTCCGAGAGCGATGCTTGCCTCGCCCTTTGAGATGCAGAGAATATCATTTTTCAGAAACTCCTGAACCATCATGGTGATTTCCTGATCCTGAGTATATTTGACATTGTTGCTTCCGGCCAGGATCACGATCCCTTTCAGAAGGCCTTTCTGGAGACCACCCGCAATCTTTTTCACATCCACGCTTTCGCTGGAGAAACCGATTGTCGCGTATTCTTTCGCTTCCGGAATTTCTCTGGGGATGGCGCGACGGAAATCATAAGACTTTTTCGTTTGTTCGACAATGCTTCGTGCGTAACGGGAGAGGTCTTTATCTTTTTTTAAGGTCTCTGTGGAGATGATTGGTACACTAAACTCTCTGGCCACCCCCTCTAAAGAGGGATTGACAAACTGATCTCCAATGACAATGAGATCCACAGCGCATGTCATCAGGGGGACTTCCTGAGAACCGTAATTGGTAATGATTGGAAAGCTAAAGGGTGGCAATAAAGGCTCCGTGCAAACGCCCATCACCTGAACCCCTTGCTTCTTTGCCGCTTCGGCTATCTTCTGCTTAAAAATAGGGGAGAAGTGGCCATAGATGAGGAGGTGGGGTTCTTTTTTCTTCAATCCACCCAGGTTGACTTCAATCTTTGTTGGGACGATTTCACCGAGGGCAGATTTTTTTAAACTTCCATAAAGCCATTGGGCCATACAACCCAAAAGAGAGGATTTGAATGCCCATAGAAGGATTTCCTCCACCTCCGCCACCCCTCCTTCCAATTTCTGAGACGCCTTGAACAGGTCCCTTGCTATTCCCTCCGGAGCGATCCCCAATTCTTCCCAGCGCCGGATCAATGATTTTGGAAATTCTTTCTTAACCATGATCCCGCCATTTCTGAAGAGGCCCTGGACCTCTTTAAGAATCAGATCGGTTTTCGCCCTGTTTTTTGGTGTGACCTGTTTTGATTCAACTCCCTGCGCAAAATCGCTTAACCGGTCGAGATAGGTCATCGTCCCTTTCAGAACCAATCTCAATAAGGATTGAATGGCAAGGGTATCTTTATCCTTTCCGCAGACGCCTAATTTATTCGAATCCCGAAAGGGATGGCTGATACAGGGGCCCTGGAGGCAGTCGCGGCAGCTTAAACCTGTTTCACAGAAGCCACACTCGGGAAGCTGTCCTTCATAACGATCCCATACCAGAGGAATTTCACTCTCGGCAGCTTTCGGAAGAAAATATTCGACTGCGTTATCGATCGTCTTCTTCTGGATATATTCCATCTTTAACTCCTTTCTTTCCTAAAGGGATGAAACCCAGCATTCCATCATTCCATTATTCCAACTAAAATGCCTTTGTCCGGTAATCTTTTCTCTCCTCCAATTTAATAGCTTGAGTCGGGCATACCTCTGCGCAGATGGGATAGCCCATATTCCGGCAGCGATCGCACTTGATCGCCACTTTCATCGCAGGGGAAGGGTTGATGATCCCGAAGGGACAGGTCATCACACACATCCAGCAGGCGATGCAGGTTGGTTCATGGACGTAGACCAGCCCTGTCTCAGGATCTCTGCGCATCGTTCCATTGGGGCACGCCTCGATACAGGGCGCCTCTTCACAATGTCGGCACTGGAGGGCAAACTGTTTCCCTTCCACATAAACCCGTGGCACGGGTTGAGGCTCTTCATGGATGGCCTGGTAGAGTTCTTTGGAAACAGATGAAATCTCTGTCCCGCACCAGAGTTCACACTGATGACATCCGGTACATTTATTTTTATCAACCATTAATATTTTCACAATCTCCTCCCGGCGCCATGATGTTTGAGGACTGAGGATCGTTTCCCTTGAGGAACACTTCGTTTGAGGTCAAAACGGTTTTGCCTCGACCCTCAAATCTCGCCTTGCGAGACGATCCTCCAACCTCTAACGTTTTATTTACAACATTGTATCCATAATCTCTTTGTATTCGGTTTCCGTGAATCGACCCGCATTTCTCCTGATCAATGGCAGAAGATTCATAAAATTGAGGTCCCTGCTCATTAAGACCGAAAGGTAATCGGAGACATCGATCCGTTTCTTTATGAGAACAAAGAAGAGGCCAGCCTTCTGGATCTGACCTACCAGGATCGCTCCCACCAGGCGTCCATTCTTTAAAATCAATTTCATATAGGTGTCTCTGGTCCTTCTTTTGATCTCTTGAAAGGTCTCCCCAGCTTCGCAACTCGAACAGGTCTCCGCCTGAGTCAATCCCATTGAAATGGCGGGAACGCCGATAAAATTTCCGATGGAATTTCTTCTGAATGACCCTTCGTATAAAGCCTCACGGCCGGCCATATTGAGGCCGGCAATACGGCCCTGTTCCACAGCACAGGGCCAGATGGCATTGATCCAATTTGAGTCTCGGGTGATATCATAGGTTTCGGTTACATCCCCGGCGGCATAGATATCCGGCACACTGGTCATCATTCGGCCATTGACCCGGATGCCTCCCAGAGAGCCGATCTCTATCCCTGCGGTCTGGACAAGTTCAATGGCAGGCTTTACGCCGACGGCGATCACCACCATATCGCATTCGATTTTCCTGTTATCTGTGATCACACTTTTGACCCAACCATTTCCAGTAAACCGGAGGGCCTTTTCTCCGGTGATCGTTTTGATCCCGAGGTCTTCGATCCTTTTTCGGATAATGGAGGCGGCCTCTTCATCAAAAACCGTGGGCAGGACATGGCCCAATTGTTCCAGCAGGGTGACCTCCATCCCTCTTCTCCTCAGACTGATGCATGATTCGACGCCAACGCTTCCAGCTCCGATGACCACCGCTTTTCTGCCTTTGAGATTGTAGATCCTTTCCGCATCGGCCATGGTCTTCAAAGTGGAGATGCCTTCCTTTTCGATGCCTGGAATGGGAGGAACAATAGGATTTCCTCCTGTGGCCAAGAGAAGTTTATCGAAAGGCTGGGAATCGCCGTTTTGCGTCTGAACCGTTTTGGAATCGATCGAGATTTGACGGACTCTCATCCCCAGATGAGGGGTGACCCTGTTTTGCTCGAAGAAGTCTCCGGATCTGAAATTTAAGAGGGGTTTTGAGAGCTCTTCGGCAATATAGTAGGGTAGAAGGACTCTTGAAAAGAGGGGGGTGGCCTCATCGCTGAACAGGTCAAGGGGTGATTCTCGATCGATGGATCGAATGGCCTCTATCGCACTGATCCCAGCCGCGCTCCCTCCGATGATGACGTATCGCATGGTTTACTCCCTCCTTATGAGCAGAGAGCATAACGCATCGTGCTATAAATTCCAAATCACAAATTCCAAATCCCAAATAAGCTCCAAATTCCAATTTCGAATGACCAAAAAGATTTTGTTTCGAATTTTGGTGACTGGGATTTATTTGGCATTTGGTGCTTGGGATCTGGTGCTTGTCGTTTTGCTATGCTCCATGCTCTTTCCTCTCTGCTTTTCAGTACAGACTGTGTACCATATAAAGCGGTAGCAATTCTTTGAACAGTTTTATCCCACGGGTGATATTGTAGTTACCGCAGGTGCAACACTTGGACATTTCGAGGCATGCGTCTTCTACCGTTCTTCTTCCCCGCTTCACATCCCGGACCATTTTATAGACCAGATCCGAAGCGATCATGGCATGGCCACACATCGTTGTCGTTTTGAGAATCTCAAAATGAGGCAACCTCTCCGTCTGCCCCCATGTCCCCAGGGAATATTCAATGGTATGGATGCGGCCCAGTCCAGCTTCCTCCATGCACTGCTGGACGATGTCGCTGACTCCGGATATGATGATCGAGATGCCGGGTCTATTCTCCTTCAGGTCTTTGAGCAATTGAACGATCTTCTCCCGGTTGTCGAAGGTGCACTGGACGATCGTGCTATCGGTTATATTGCTCAAGATGACATCCATTGTGGTATTATAGATATTACCTGTCTTCATATCGCCCAGATTGATCGGGCCATTCTTATAGCAGATGCTTAAAAACTTCTGCGTTTTGGGCGCTGAACCCGCCTTATTAATACCGGTTGCCGGGCACCCCAGCACCACGAAGTCGTCTTTTAAATCCTCAAAATTTCCTCTTCGATGCAGACTATGGGTCATTGTTCTCTCCTTCTATTTATCCTCATAGAACTTGAACGCAGGTTCCCCCAGGCCCATATTATTTTTGGTATTGATGGAGTACCAATATCCTAACTTTTCGAGGATGGGTTTGACCGGGATCTCTCCCTCGGGCGGAACCTTGGTAATGACTTCGACCGTAAAGACCGTGTCCACCTCTTTGGCAACCTCCTGAAGGACCTTCAAGGCTTCGGGGAGTTTTTCCAGCTTACACTTGCCCTCGATGATGGCGGAGGTCACCTTTTCATTGAGAACGTCATCTCTCAGTTTCCCCGTTGTTTTATCGGACATGAAATGGGTGACCGGATTTTCGGCGGCCAGCTCATAGCCGATGTTTGCACCCATCAAAGCCATGGCCACCTTCTCGACATCATTGAAATAGGCGCCAATGCCAGGTCTTCCCAGCTCAATCCCCACTCCGACTTCCCCCGGGCGGAATCGGCCTGAAACATCATTCGTCTTCATCTCCTCGGTCCCGCGGCCCGGGACTTGAGAGCCCTTAAATTCGATCAGGGGATTGCTCAAGATACCCCGTACTTCGCGGGGCCAGACCGTTTCGGGTTGGAAAAGGGCTTTGACAGGGCATATATTTGCCCGGAGACAGACGCCGCAGTCGGTGCATCGCTCCTGATCGATTTCGATATAGATCCTTCCCGGGATCTTTTCGTGCCTCTTAAAGTTTTGGATCCTTCCCATGGGGCAATAAGGAAAGCATCTCTTGCAGGCAATACATTTATCCTGATCCGCCTTCATAAAAACCCCCTTTAATTGTATACAAATATGATAAAACAGTTTGACATCCGAAATTTTTATAATATCTTTTTAAGAATGTCAAGGGAAAATATAAGATAGAATTAGCTCCGTAATTACAATTAATTACAATTAATTACAATACTATTCGATTTTTTAAACCGATATGCGTCGATCAGATTCGCCAAATTCTATTCGGGTTCATAAATTCAAATTGGATACAATTTATAACCCTCCCTATTGACGGGCATGATCCGTGGGTGTATATATTGAATATCGGTGGATGATCCAATTTCTCATAGAGGAGTTTAAACGATGGCGTTTCAAGTGATTGTGGACAGTGAAAAATGCAAGGGCTGTGAAGACTGTCTTGAGGCCTGCACGGTAAACGTGTTTGAGATGAGGGAAGGCAAATCAATACCTGTTCACGAGGAAGAGTGCATCGGTTGCAGAAGTTGTATGGAGGTCTGTAAAGAGAAGGCCATCACGGTCGAGGAATTACAACCCAAGATGTCCGAGACCGCCCGCTTTCTTTTAAGGGAAATACTACGCGACTAAAAATTAGGGACACTTCCCAATTTTCTAACAAGGATAACATCTTTTAAATTAAGTCAAAAGTTATGATTTAGGGTGGAAGTAAAAAATTGGGAAGTGTCCCTAATTTCTCTTAAATACCTTCTTCCAGCTTTCGGTTTCGAGAAAACTTCCGGGGGCATTTTCTAAGAGTTTTAAGAATACGGAGTAGGACATCGCAAGGGTGAGAACCTCTTTCTCCACCATGGGCCTTGCCGAGACATCAAACATTCCGAGAATAGCACAGGGTTGATCTTTTTCTGCTTCCTTCAAAGGGTAGGTGAGAATGGCACTGCATCCGGAGCCAAAGGGAGTGAATACCCCATCAGTGCGTTCCAGGGCATAATTGGTCAGGGTGAAAAGACCGGACAGGATGTCCGGAGGTACAAAGAAAACGACTACTTCTGGTTTTTCATCCCCGGAAAATTTTTCGATGGGTTTAAAAATGCAGTAAGTGGCCGGTGCTGTCCTTGGCTTCATCTTTTTAAAGAATTCCCTTGCCAGCTCCGGTGTCTTAATATAACGCTCTCCTTCCATCTCTCCCGGTATTCCGCAGGAGAGGAAGTATTCGATATTGGGACGAGGGGTTTCGCGGAAACCCATATAGTAAGCCCCTCCCGGACATCCGAAATGATCTTTATCAAAGTAAACCGTTTCTCCCTTCTTTCTTACGTTCTGAAGCAGTCCGATCATACATCCATGGATTCCTTCTTTCGGGGTGGTCCCTTCGGGCTTATCATTCGTATAATAGATTCCCAGAGGGGATTCTTTTAGTCCCAGAGCCTCCCGAAACTGTCGCCATAAATCTTCTGGATATAATTTCATGGCCTTCCCTCCGTTACTGTTTTTTCATTTCTAAATTTACATGAAACCGCAGTTTAAAGTCAACGAGCATTGATCTTGCGATCCGGGAAAAAATATTGAAAAATATTTTATAATAGATTGAAAGGTTGTACGAAAAATGTCAATGGTAGGGGGGCATTTACGGTCTCCGACACCGGCCATGGTATGGACAGGGAGACTCTTAAACATATCTTCGATCTCTTCTATACTACCAAAGGGGTGGGCAAGGGGACAGGGCTTGGGCTTGCCATGGTTTATGGCATTGTCAAAAGCCACGAGGGGTATATCCTCTGCGAGAGCGAACCTAACCGGGGGACGACCTTCGATATTTATTTTCCTGTTGCCGGAAAACAGGTGATGGCGGAAGAATTGCAAGAAGATAAGGGAATGAGAGGAGGGTCAGAGACCATCCTGCTGGTTGATGATGAAGAGCCTATCCGCAATCTGGGGGAACAGATATTCAAAATTCACGGTTATTCGGTACTTCAGGCTCCTGATGGGGAAAGCGGCCTGAAGCTTTACCGAGAGAAGAAGGACGAAATAGATTTAGTCGTTCTTGATCTGATTATGCCGGTGATGGGAGGCAAAAAGTGTTTAGAAGAGCTTCTTCAGATTAACCCGAAAGTAAAGGTAGTGATTGCCAGTGGCTATTCACCAGAAGGGACGGTGAAGGAATTTTTGGAAAAAGGTGCGAAAAACTTCATTAGCAAACCTTTCAATATTAAAGAGATGCTTCAGGTCGTCCGAGAAGCCCTTGATAATAATTAGGGACACTTCCCTATTTCAGAAAGATATAAATTCAAAAAATAGGGAAGTGTCCCTAATTTATACCACATTCGGAGGGGTCGCCCTTTAGTTTGGAGAGGGCATGGGGGAGGGCTGGGAGAATAACCGTTAAATTCTCTCTCACACTTTTGGGGCTTCCGGGAAGATTGACAATCAAACTTGAACCCCGAATTCCACAGACTGCCCTTGAGATCATGGCATGAGGTGTTTTTTTCAGGCTTTCAGCCCTCATGGCCTCAGAAAATCCGGGAACCTCCTTATCAATTATTTCCAGTGTTGCATCAGGTGTTACATCCCGTGGGCTCAGACCTGTTCCTCCTGTAGTGAGGATGAGGTCTGCTTTGAGTTGATCCGCGCTCTTTTTTAAGGCTTCTACGATCTTTTCTTTCTCATCCGGAATGATTTCATAATGGATGACCTCGGCGGGTAGATCCTTCACCATCTCCTGGATGGTCGGACCGCTCGAATCTTCTCGTTCCCCTTTGGAACCTCGATCGCTAATGGTCAGGATAGC
>CAKZKY010000081.1 GCA_937124575.1 uncultured Pseudomonadota bacterium
AGAAAATGGAACTACTTTGAAAAAGACCGGATTAAGGTTAGGGTGAGGAGGCCCGTTTCGTTAAGGGGTTACGTTAATCGTCTAAAAGCACCTACCCTTACCCTTTCACGTTAAACGATACGGGCTTCGTAACCTTTACCTTTTTCAGACCGTTATTTTCGGAGGTACTTATGACTTGGGCAGGTTTAAGGAAGAGGGTGCTGGCAGGGGAGTGTGTCTATGGGACGATGATCCGGCAGGCCCGGGATCCCGGAGCGCCGGTCATTTTTGCTTCGGTGGGCTACGATTTTGTCCTGATCGATATGGAACATGGCAATTATAATATGGAAACGATCGCTGATCTAATTCGTGGAGCCAAGTCTGCAGGCATCGCACCGATCATCCGAGTTCCACATCTCGAGACCTTCTTTATCTCAAGGGTCCTCGATGCCGGCGCAGAAGGAATTATGGTTCCTATGACCTCAACAAGACAGCAGGCTGAAGCCATTGTCCGTTATAGTAAATATACACCGATCGGACAGAGAGGATTTGGCACACAAACCGGCCAGACCGATTACAAACCCCTCAAAGCCCTCGATTTCATGAAGGAGGCAAACGAAAACACCCTGATTATTGCACAGATTGAGACCAAAGAGGCAATCCAAAATGTGGACGCTATTCTCAGTGTTGAGGGAATTGATGTGGGATTGATCGGACCGAATGACCTCTCCATCTCCATGGGCATCCCAGACCAGTTGGGGTCTGAAGTGCTGGCGCAGGCTATTGAGAAGGTAGTTGAGACCGCCAAGAAAAAAGGCAAAGCCACAGGCATCCACATTGGAAATACCGAACTGGTGCGAAAATGGCGAGCCAAAGGCATGACGGTTCTTGCTTGCTCTACAGACATCGGTTTTATGTATAATGCCTCAAAATCAACCCTCGATGAGATGAAGCGCCCCTAATAGATTAAAGGAGTGAAAACTCCTCACCCTCTCACCTGGTGGGAGAGGGTAAAGGGGAATATGGGAATATCCACTTTTATTCTCCCTCATCAAATGGGAGGTTTAAGCCTCCCTTAACAAACAACCATTTTCATTGTTCGAAAGTAGCACTCTGCCATAAAATCCCAAATCTCATTTCGCAGCTCGTCCTTCCTCGTTCTTGCAAATTACACCTCCATGCAATACTTCAAACAGTAAACAACTGAACGAGTTCAGGGGTAAATTTGTTTCTCAGATCGTAATTAATTGGATGGGGCGTATAGTGGCAAAAAACTCTCCTTTTTGGGAGGTAGAAATCTATTCCAAAATTCCGGGCGGTTACCTCGTTGATAACCTCCTGAATTTGTGATTGACCAATTTCCATAAATTCTGTATATTCAGACGTGGCGTTTTCACAAGCTTACAAATTTACGGTTTGAGGATCAAATCGACTTTTTCTTTTTTATTGCAGCGGTTTACGGGTGAGGAAAAGGGGGGGTATACCTCTACGCCACACGCATCAATCAGGATGTCGCCTTCTTCCGTTTAATCATGATCACTAAACTTCCATCCCACTCATCTAGTCTGTCAAATCCTGCTTCCGGGGGAAGAGTCCACACCCAATGGCGGTAAAGCCTTTGTCGAGGGGCCTTCTGGTTTTACTGAGCATTTGGAAGCTACTACGGACGGACGGGCACCGGTTAGCGGTCAGGTACTTCAACTCCTTCATCCATTGTAAAGATCCGACATTGTCATACCTAAACTGAGCGATTCACCCTATTTCACAAGGGAGGCAGAGATGCCCCAAACCCTTTTAGAATGCG
>CAKZKY010000082.1 GCA_937124575.1 uncultured Pseudomonadota bacterium
CTGAAGGCCCATGATGTGGTCTCCCTGTTGAAAAAGGTCAATTCAAAGATTCAGGTCATTATGATCTCATCGGAAGAATCTCTAAGCCTGGTGAGAAGGCTACGCGGTGCAGGCATCTTCTATCAGGCGATGAAACCCGTGGATATGGAAGAGATCCGCTCAGCCGTGGAGTGTGCCTTTGAGAAGATTGAGAAGGAGAATGAGAAAGAAGGTTTCTTCTCATTCCTCATCCCCCAATTAACACCCGCCTAAGAGAGAAACGCAAGGAGGTGATCCATGATGTACGGAAATATTTGGGAACGATACAGCACTTATCCTAAAAAGAAGAGCAAAAAACATATAAGACCCAAAAGTTCAGGATTCTTACAAAAGAGTTTTGGATGGCTTTCCTGGAAGAAGGAAGAAACAGGTGGGTTTGCTTTCTTCGCCCCTTTTGCCAAAGCGTAAACTTTTTCGGACATTCATTTCATTGCTAACCCATTTGTTGCATTGAAAAGAGATGCTATCCTCTGAAACAGCTCATAACCGCTCCTTTTTTTGCAACAGCGGGGTTAAGAGAGATCTAATTCCTCCTTTCAAATCATATATACAAAAATAGGGAGCCCATTGGAGTGGTTCCCTATTTTTTTCACATCCCACGCGAATAACACAGAGAAGTAATCCATCAGTGTTCGGTTGAAAAATCTTGAATAGGGAGCTCAAGGCTTTAGGCCTGCCCTGGGTAGAGGCATTCAACCCAGAAGGACTGAATTAAAGGTTATGGAAAACTCACACTCGTTCCTGAGGGATGACCAAAGCATGCCTTACTCACCATGAAGAATCCCAGAAGAAAGAGAAGGGGAATCAGATGGGAGATCGGCAATTTTGAAATGTGATGAGGCAGGTCCTCCCGGTAGCCTCTGGCGGCAAGGGCAAAGGTGACCTCTTCGACCTCCAGCAGAGAGCGACGAAGGAGCGGCAGGGCAAGAAATTTCGCTTTGCGAAAAGGGTTCTTCTTTTGATCGCCCAATCGGGCCCGATGAGCAAGGCTCACCTCATCAACCCAATCGAGCGCGCGGGAGAAGAAACGGAGGGTGAGCGATACCATCAGTCCAATCCTTCGTTCGGGTATAAAAGGAATGGGTTTTAAGATCCAGACCAATGCCTCTCGAAGTTCACGGGGTCTGGTTACTGCAGTAAAGAGCATTGCATAACCGAGAATCAGGCCCAATCGCCAGCAAGTTAGACCTCCGAGGAGAAGCCCTTCCTTGCTGAGAGGAAGCCATGGAAACAGGTGGAGCCGGGTTCCAGGAGTGCATAGTACCTGAAAGAGAAATAGGATGAAGATGAGGATTGCCCAGAATCTGAGTTCTCGGAGAAGTTGCTTGAAAGGGAATCGTGAAATGAAGAAGAGACCGATGAGAAGAAACGAATCGAAAACAAGCCAGGCGAATCTTGTCGGAATCAGTGTTGCTGTAATCATCAAGAGCCCTAAGAATTTGCATCGGGCATCCCAGCGATGAATTGGGGAGTTTCCAGGGATGTAATGGAGCGCTATTCGAGCCATGAGATTTTTTCCCCTCCGAGAAGCAGATAACAGGGAGGTCGAACCCCAAATCGTGAGAGTTCTTTCAACAGATGATCAGGAGGACCCGAGGCTTTAATTTCCCCTTTCTGGATGATGGCCATTCGATCAATGTGAGTCACCACCTTCTCGACATCGTGAGTGGTCACAATAAGGGTATGTCCTTCTCGATGTAACTGGATCATATACTTCAGAACTTCCTGAATGCCTGGATAGTCGAGGTGGGAGAAGGGTTCGTCGAAGAGGATCACCTCCGGCTTCATGGCCATGACACCGGCAATGGCAAGCCGCCTCTTTTCGCCCCCCGAGAGCAGGTAGCAGGGTTTTTCTGAAAGCTCTTCAAGTCCCATTTTACGGAGCGCCCAATCCACCCGCTCGTTGACCTCCCTTAAAGAGAGACCAAGATTTTCAGG
>CAKZKY010000083.1 GCA_937124575.1 uncultured Pseudomonadota bacterium
GTATATCCCCCCTAAAGGATGGGCTTTTCTGAAGACCGGAGTTTTCGGGATTATACGGAGTAAAAAGGTTTTATTTTCTGTTTATTTGTTGTATGATAGAATTAATTCGTTTATGAACCCATCGCAAGAAATATCAAGCTTGATCGCCTTTACAGCCGGTTTTCTCTCTTTTGTCTCACCCTGTGTGCTGCCTTTGGTGCCTTCCTATATCACCTATATAACGGGTGTCTCCTTTAAAGATCTGGCCGATGAAAAAATCAAATCGAGGGTTCGATGGGCGACCATTCTACACTCCCTACTCTTCATCGTAGGATTTTCAACTGTCTTTATTCTGATGGGCGCTTCAGCCTCTTATCTGGGACAGGTCCTCATCGAATATCAATCCTGGATCATGAGAGGCGGAGGAATTCTCATCATTCTTCTGGGGATTCATTTCACCGGGCTCATCAGCATCCCCTTTTTGCAGATGGAGAAACGGTTCGAATTGAAAAAGAAACCCCTGGGGTACTTAGGCTCCTTTCTGGTGGGAGTTGTTTTTGCTGCAGGCTGGACACCCTGCATCGGTCCAATCCTCTCGACCATCCTGATTTACGTAAGCACCTCTAAGAGTTATACGACAGGAATCTATCTCCTGTCGGTTTACTCCTTAGGACTTGGCCTCCCTTTCTTTCTCTCCTCTTTGGCGTTTAGCACCTTTCTTTCGGCATTCGCTCGAATCAAACGTTATATGAGATGGATCACCATCATCAGTGGGATCTTTTTAATTCTGGTCGGAGTCCTTTTCCTTACGGACACCTTTCGGGAAATCAATGCTTTCTTCAGCCGCCTCGCCAATTCCTAATACAGAATTCCGGTCGTCTTATCGTCGATGGACTCTATGACAACGCAACGACATGACTATTTGACTTTTTTACTGACGAATGTTCATCAAGGTGAAGATTCCGGTAAGGCCAAATAGAAGGGTTGGCGTCCATGCAGCCCAAAAAGGAGGGAAAACCCCTGATTTCCCGAAGGAGAGAAAGAGATAGAAGGTTATCCCATAGGCAAAACCGATCATAACGCTGACCCCAATGCTCAATGCCATCCCTCCAGATCTCCCTGTTTTTAAGGCGAAAGGAATTCCAATGAGGACCATGATGAGATTTAAGAATGGGTAGGAAAGTTTTGAGTAGAGATCGGTCAGATATCGAGTCGTTTCATAACCCGATGCCTGTATTTTCTGAATGTAGTTTCTGAGTTCGGTGTAGCTCATCTCCCTTGACTTCCGCTCTATATTTTGAAAAGATTCCCACGTCTCGGGTATGGAGAAGTCCCACTCTTTAAAGGGAGTGGTCCGAATGCGCCCTCCTTCATCAAATTCCCGGATCGCTCCCTGAGAGAACCTCCATCTCCCATTGATCCATCTTACCTCACGGGCATCAATCCGCTGGATGCAGCGAAATTGGTTGTCGAATTGATAAAAGGTAAATCCCTTTAAGACCTTTTCATTTGGATCCAGCAACTGGATATTGAAGATGCCTTTCTCCCCGTGGTACCAGATCTTATAATTTTTGAAGAAGCTGGTCTGCTCTTGTTTTCTCACTTGAACAGAGAGGATGTACTGGGTCTTCTGATTGGCCAACGGAACCAGATATTCATTGCCGAGAAATGAGAAGAGGCTAATCAAGATCGCAATCACGAATAAAGGGATGGCGATTCGATAAAGGCTAATCCCCCCTGCTTTCATGGCAGTAATTTCGCTATGTCGCGAAAAGGTCCCCAACGTAAGAAGCGTTGAGAGCAGAACCGCATAAGGAAGAGTCCATTGAAAGATCACCTCAGGGATTTTGTAGAGGAGATACTCAAAGATCAGCGAGAACGGAGCTTGATATTTGATGAATATGTCCACTTTCTGGAAAAAGAGAACAACCACATAGATGAGGATCAATCCGCTCAGGCTGAGAAAAAAGACCTTCAGGTATTCGCGGATGACATAACGATGAAGGACCCAGTAGCTTTCAAACATCTTCGAAGAGCCGTTTCCACTTTCTCTGGATGAAATCGAATGCATCCATCACCCAGACGAGAGGTTTAAAGGGAGATTCCTTAGACGCCTTGCCGAGGAGATAGATCCCCAAAAGGCCAAAAAGGAGGTTGGGAGCCCACCCCGCCAGGAATGGGGGAATCGTTTTCCTGATGGCGAAAATTTCTGAAGCTGTGAGCGAGATATAGTAGGCCAACAGAATGAGAAGGCTGAGGACGAATCCATAGGACCTCCCTGAACGGCGAGGCTGAATTCCAAAGGGAACTCCGATCAGGCCAAAGACCAAACAGGAGAAGGGGATGGCGTAACGCTTGTGGAGTTCGACCTCCTGAGGTGTGATATCTTCTCCCAATGACTTTCTCTTCGCCATCTTCTCTTTAAGGTCATCAATCGACATCTCATGTTCTTTCAGCTTCTTTCCAACCGCCGCAAACGTCTTGGCCAGCTCAAGCTTGAGATCGTAGGTATCGAATTGCATCTTTTGGTAGATATTCGTTCGAGGCTCAAATCGATGAATGTCTCCGTCCTGCAGTCGCAGGATTACCTCCTGGGACTTTGGATTGCTGACGAGGAAACCTTCTCTGGCGAAGATCGTATGGATTCTATCCTTATCCCTATCATCATAGATGAGGATGCCTTCAAGCTTCTTCTCTTGAATCGGAACCCGGTCAACATAGAGGACAAATCCATCGAAGACATCATTGAACACTCTCTCTTTGATCTCGATAGTCGCCTTGGACTGGGCTATCTGATAGAGTATTGCCGTGAAACCACGGGTTCCCCAGGGGAGGCCATAGATCACCAAGAAGGTGGTGAGAAGGTAGGTTATGACGGAGAAGAAGAGCACAGGGAGATAGAGCTGGTAGAGGCTCACGCCGGAGGCTTTGAATGCAGTAATTTCGCTGTCACCAGAAAGCCTTCCAAAAGAGAGAAGGATAGAGACGAGGAAAGCCATGGGGATGGTAAAGATGAGAAAGGAAGGTGAGATAAAAAGGAGAAGCATAAGAATCTGGTAAAGGCTGACCCCCCGAGTCACAATCAGCTCGATCAATTTCAGGATCTTATCCATCAGGAGGATGACGGTAAAGGTCATCAGACCGATAAGAAAGATGGGGAGGATCTCTTTGAGGATGTAGCGATTTGTAGTCTTCTGCATTACGACTTTATTCTAAGAAAGAGGGTAGGGTATGTCAACCCTGATGTTCCATTAAAAACAGTTACCCACTTTTATGTGGTTAAAGATAAAAAAGTATTGATTCTTTTTCCATATTTAGGCATATTGGCATTAAGTCTTTATAACAAAGGGTACAAATCTAAAGGGTTTAAAGATGGTAATTTTCTGGCGCCTCCTTTTAGCGCATCTTTTAGCTGACTTCACCCTCCAAATCGATAGGATAGCGTTCTACAAAGCCAAAAGTATCCTCGGTGTATTCGTCCACACTCTGATATTTCTGATACTCGCTTTTGCATTGACTTGGAATTATATTGGGGAATATTGGGGGAAATTACCGGGATGGCTCACTATCCTGTTGCTCACTGCGATCCATTTTTTTGAAGATCAATATCGTGCGAAAAATATCAGGGGGTCACCAGCCCATAATAATTTATGGTTTTTTCTTTGGGACCAATTCATCCATATCGCATTAATTTTGTTTTTTCTCCACTCAGAGGCGAATTCATAGAAGAAAAAATCGTAGTTTTAGCCGTATTACTTGTACTCGTAACCCATTTCACCTCCATCATTATCTATTATACAGAGAAATTATTCTATCGGGGTGATGCGAACAGACTCGGCGGCAAATATTATTTGATGATCGATCGTTTAGTTGTCTTTGGTTGTTTACTCTTGCCGGGTTATTTCTGGGCCTTAATATTTTTAGTTATCATGGGTAAACCTCTTTTTTATAAAATCCTTAAGACACAAGGCTACACTCCGTTAAATATAATCCTGAGCAATCTCTTCTCAATTATATTAGGTGGTTTAGGTCGGCTAGTGGTTTATTAAGCATTGAATAATTTGATAAGAGTGCGAATAACTTGACAAATAGGGATGAATGGATTAGTCTTTACGCAGATCGCGGGGTGGAGCAGTCCGGTAGCTCGTCGGGCTCATAACCCGAAGGTCGGTAGTTCAAATCTACCCCCCGCTACCAATGATTTTAAGGGGTTAGCCATTTAGGTTAACCCCTTCTTTTTGGAATTGTGACTGATTTGTGACTGATTCTCTCCTCATTTTGTCCAAAACTTCGATACCAGGTCTTAA
>CAKZKY010000084.1 GCA_937124575.1 uncultured Pseudomonadota bacterium
CTGGATACCAAAACACTCTCCTGAGTCACATTGCCTGTAAATTGCCCCCCAAACTCATTCAACCGCCTCAACTCAATCTGAAGCTTCACGGTATCGTTGTTTGGGTCGCTCACAGTCCCCTTAAATACCACTGTGCTCTCATTGGAAGTTGCCCCTACACCAATTCCAACTCCGCTAGTTTTCATTTGAGAGAGGTTGGTCGGAGAATTTGGAGGTTGATTAGTGACAGGAGGTTGTGGTGGTTGTGTGCCAATATCATCTTTTATGAAACTAACTTGAACCTGGGGTGTCCCAACTAATGAATATGACTTCCAATTTAGGAATCCTGTCCTTTCCGCTCTCCCATTGATAGTAAGCTTGAAAGGAGGTATTTTCCTATTCAATTGCCAGATAGTAGTTGAGTACCCTAAACCACGGGGATATTGGGGGCATATAACAATTTCTGAGGAATAAAACTCTGATAAAAACTTCCCCCTTTCATCATTCTCGGGATAATAAATTAAAATGTATTGTATGGTAACCTTTTTATTTTCATAGGAAACTATTGACAATTCACCTGTACTTAGTTTTATATTTTTTCTTGCTAACCAATCTTCAAATAAATTTTTAGCATCATCAATAGTCTTTGCCGTATCAATAAGTTTCATAACTTGAGTTAAATAAGCATCTCCAGTTAAACCAATACATATTTTCAGGGCTTTTTTAATAAATTCTTTTGAAAGAAAATCCAACCAAAATTGAATTTCTTTAGAATCAATTGCTTTCCGAACAAGGGACACTGCTGCCTGCTCCTCACTTCCTTCTTCGAAGAGTACTCCTAGTTGGCTGCTGATCCCAGTAAAAAACCCAAAAGTCTCTGTTCTTGATAATTGGACTGACGTTGTTTTTGCGTGAATTATCTCCGAGAAACCAAACAAAGCTATCAGTAAGACCAAGAAACATATGTAAACATTATATTTTCCCCTCTTTTTCATTTTCCCCCCATTATCAGATCTATATTTCATTTTTTTAGATAGGCCAAAATATTAAAGTTTCTCCTTTCTAAAACCTCTTTTTTATAGACGGGGGTGGCACACCCAAAGGAATATCTACCAATCTTTGTTGATCAACATTGATTATATTACCCCAATTCAATCCCATGGCATTAAAAGTCTCCATGTCGGGGATTAGACGTCTTACTCCATTTTCTATCAGATAAATATCAGGACCTGAGCCTTTGATCAGGGTTCCATCAGGGAAGAAAGGAAATGAGGATTGAGGTTGAGTAGGATAAGGAGTTGAGCCAGGTTGTGGCCATGAAGAGGGGGGAGGATATGAAGGTTGTGGTTGAACTGGAGGAGATGGCCCTGTAGGAATTGGTGGACTAATAGGAGGAGGTTGCCCCGGTGGAGTATATTGGAAGGGCGGTTTAACGGATGGAATGGGAATACCGGTAAAGATAGAATCAAGCGTTGCCTTATCAACCTCTATTACTTGATCCCATGTCCCCATTGTTTGAAATGTTTCTGAGTCTGGAATATAGCACTTCTTTCCCTCGCGAATGACATAAGTCTGCGTCTGACCTTTTAACCTGACCAAAGCCCCTTCAGGAAAAGGAGTGAAAAACTCTCTTGACCAGATGGGTTTGCCCTCAGGAAGGATCATAACATCCTGACGGTCAATCTCTTTTACATCGCTCCATTTAAAACCCATTTGATTGAAGACCTGTTCGTTTGCAATAGCACGCCTTTGGAAGCCCAATGGTTGTCCTTGATGCTGCTGTCCCTGGACGAGATAGACTTTTGTATCTCCCTTAGCCTTGATCAAATCGCCATGCTGGGGGGCATAGGAAGGTAAAGTTGGCGGCGGCGGTGGCGGCGGGGGAATTCTTGTCTCTATCGGCTGTGTTGACGGCATCCTAAAATTGACCCTATTGCTGAACCTTCCTGTTGGTCCATCAACAACCCAAAAAAGATAAGTCCCCGAAGGATAACCAGTTGAAAATAATTGATTGATATTGAATGAACCATCAGTTGATACTCCGGTAGCAAGGATGCCCGTTTCAGAACCATCAGGATTTTTCGAATACAGGGTTGCGGTGCTTCCGGGAGAAAACCCAGTTCCTTTAATATCAATGAGAACTCCGGAAGGATCTGGTGAAGATGTAAGGGATATGCGGGGGCTTATAAGTTGGGCATTTGAAATGAAGGGAATTAAAAGAGCCAGGATTGGAAGGAAAACAAAATATATTAAGAATTTCTGGATTCCGGTCGTTGCGACTCGGAACCGAGCTTTCGCTGGAATGACATTTTTTGAGGTAGCCTTGAATATGCTCAAAGGGGGATTTTTATTATTCATTTTTCCCTCCTCAAATTTTTTGAATGTTTAGACGAAGGGTTTTAAGACATTATTCATCCGCAAGTTTCCTTTCAATTCTCCCTTGCTTTGCTATCTCGGCAGTATGCTCTGAAATTCGAAAGACAACAATGATGATTTCGAGGAGGACTCGAGAGTAGGTCGTCAGAACCGTGAATATCAAAAAACATATGGGAGTTCCGATGATGAGGGCCAGTATTCCCATGCCTGCTGACTCCCTGAATCCACCCCCCAAAAAAATGACCAGTAAAATTAGGGCGAAGATACCTGAAAAGAAAATCGATAGTCCGTAAAGAAGTTTGATTATCTTTGATGTGACAAATTCGGTGAATGAAAAATCAAAAAGAGCTTGGAAGAAGCCAGCCCCTTTCTGAGAAAACTCATCTTTCAAAACTTTTGCAGTAGATGGTTTTCCTCCCCCTGGGACCTCAGATATGGTTTGACCGCACTTTACACAAAATTTTGCGTCATCCTTATTCTCCGCACCACAATTTGTACAGAACATATTTTGCCCTCCTCTCCGATTCTTGAAGTATCAACCTGCCGGTTTAATCTCTTTTATCTTCCAGCTTCCATCCTCTTTTTTAAATGTCACATCCAGAACCGCTTTGCTTTCCTGTGCCTGACCACCCCCTTTTGGCGAAGTTAGAATAAACCACTCGACCCTTGCATTTGCTGTATCCCCCGATATCGCTTGCCTCTTCAAATCGTATGAAAGTTCGAGATAATCAAAGTTTCTCCAATTTTCGAGGGTAGCCGCTTTTCTTCCCTCCCTGTCCTTAAATTCGAGGGCATAACAGGACATGAAGAGGTCTATGTTTTTCTGGAGGTTTGACTGCCGAATATTTTCAAGGAGATTTTTTATTGCTTCAACTTCTTCTGCTTCTGATACTTTTGGTGTAATTGGTTGTGTTTTGGTCGGAGGATGTGTAACCTGTGCACTTGAAGGGGTTTCCACTTTTTGAATCAACCCGGTGGGTGGAGGGGGTTGCCTTTTTATCAAGTATGAATATTTAGGCCAGAACAAGTATCCTGCCACTGCAATCAGAAAGATTACGGCTGTCACACCGATATACAAAGGGCGAAGGATTGGTTTCTTCCTTGCTGGCGGGATTTTTTTTATATCAGGTTCCACATAGGGTAAAGTGGCTTCTACTTTTTCATCGGGTTTCTCAATTTTTACTGATACCGGTGGGGGGACCGGTTGTGGTTCAGGTGGTTGAGGTGAAGGAGTTTGTTGAAAGACTTCCTGCGGCGTATCGATGGGGGGTTCAACCGCTATTGCTTTCGTTCTTATCGGAAGCGGGGAGCCGCATTTTTTGCAGAATTTTCCGGTATCATAAACCGCCTTGCAATTCGGGCAAATCAGTTTTTCCTCTAATGATGGTCCCTCTGGAAGATGGGTCTGAACAGTTTCCTGGACATGATCGGAAGTGTAAGCTTTTGGTTCATGCTGAATCTGTGAAATTAGGGTTGAACCACATTTTCTGCAGAATTTTCCGGAGGGGTAAGTTGCTTTGCAGCTCGGGCAGACCAATTCTTTAGTTTCCTCACCAGGAGCCTTTTCCGTTGGCAGAACCCCTGAGGGTTCTGCCTTAACCTCGGGTAGGTAGGCTGCTACGTACTCTTCCTTTTTTGGGGGCGGAATACGCTTTGTCAGAACTGAACCGCATTTTTTACAATATTTTCCGGTTTCATAAGGGAGCTGACACTTTTCACAAATAAGCATCCCTTCTGTTTTTGGGGTCCCAGCTTGCCCGCTGGGCTCAAGCGTTTGAGGTTTTTCCTTCAAAACTAGCGGGCTTCCGCAGGCCTTACAAAACTTTTTCCCTTCTTCATATTCGATGTTGCATTTCGAGCAGATCAACATTTTGCCTCCCCGGACAATTACCTTGAAAATACCTTCATCACCTCCTCCCTCACCCTCCCCCATCGATGGGGAAGGGATGAGTGTGGGCATTTTCATGGTTTGCAGGTGACCATTCGGGCATGACCGATTTATTTTTAAACCATCACATCGGACTCTTTCCTTTTGGAACAGTTGTAGTAGGGGGCGGGGAAGTTTTGGCCCCTTCCGTAGTTGATGCTTTCCATATCCATGCCTCACGCCCATCTTCAAGACGGACAAGCAACCAGTTTCCCTTTTCTTCAAGGATTGCCAGGGAAGTCCCTTTGGACACTTTACCGATAATTTTACCTGCAGGTGCATCTCGCAAATTTTCAGATGGCACTGTCACCTGTGTTACCCGAACAGTTGCAGGAGGAACAGTTGTAGGAGGGGTAACAACGGGCGTTTGAGGTGGCAAAGTGACCTGGGGAGGTTGTGTTGGAGGTGGGGGTTGTGTGATTGGCTGTACTGGGGGTGGCTGAGTTGCCTTTTCAGGGGGAGGCAAAGCGGCCTTTGGCACAGGGGTTGCGGGAACTCGATAATATTCTTTCGGTGTTTTGGCAACAATCAATCTTACAGCCTCTTCAATCGCAACTCTTATTGCTTTCTCCATTGGGGTTTTTGAATACATGCTAAAAGCGCCAGCCAATCCGCCTCCGGCTCCGCCAACTCCTCCAAGGATGTCCGTAGCTTTTCCTTCCACTTGCTCCGAAGCAAGGACCCGAGCGGTTTTTGCATCGATCACTTTGACAATCATTGCCACATGAGAGGTTTTTATTCCACCAAAGAAGCCACCTATTCCACCCCGTGGCCCTACTCTTTCTCCAGAGCCATCAGCTCCTGCCGATCCTGGTTCAAACTCAGTTATCGTTCCTCTGATTAAAAGATCAGCCCCCTCTATTTCACCAATTTTAGCAGCAGTCTCTCTCTTTACACGACCTGATGCTCCGATATCTTGTTCTTGAAGCACATCACCCAGAGCCTGCCTTTCCAATACAATAAAACGATTGGAGGCAAATAGTGCATTGCTCAACATCTCAGCCATGCCATCTCCAATTTGCCCGGTTGATCTTCCCTTTGCCGATCTGTCCTCAAATCTCGTTACTGCGACCCTGGCTTTGGGCCCCATATACTCTTCCTTCTGGGCCTGTTCGATAGTTGGACCTGTGGGGGTTGGAGAAGTGGATTTTGCAGTGGGTTGGGTAACTCGGTCAACTGCCGCGCAACCAAACAGGAAAACCCCGGCCGAAAAAAATATAAGAACATTCAAAATAAAGTTGTTTGAAAAGAGCTTCATTATTATCACCATTATCACCCCCCTTTTTCCGCTCTATTCAAGGCGAAATTGTAAAAGTTCTTACTTGTTGACTAAAAGCCCATAACTCCAATTGAACGTCTTACGGGTTTGTTGAAGTAGTTGCCTTACCTACCCAGCCTTCTCGACCATCCTCAAGCCTAACTTTAAGCCATGAACCCTTATCTTCTAATACTGCAAGTCCGGTTCCTTTTACTACTTCTGTTAGAATTTTAAATTCTGTCCCTGGACCTTCGCGAAGACTTATCTTCGGCCAATTCACATAAACAACTTGGGACTCAGTTCTTTGGGTTTTTGGTGTAGGCGGGGCTGGTTGTGTAGATGCCGGCGTTGGTGTGACTGTTTGGGCCGGTGTGGTCGCTTTGGGTTTAGGAGTCGTTCCGGCTCTGTAATATTCGGGAGGCGTCTTAGCAACAATTAATCTCACTGACTCTTCAATTGCAACACGGATTGCTTTCTCCATCGGAGTATTTGAATACCCGCCAAAGACACCTGCTAACCCACCCCCTGCCATACCGGTTATTCCTCCGATGTCTGTTGCCTTGCCCTCGACCTGTTCAGAAGCGAGAATTCTACTGGTTTTTGCATCGATAACTTTTACGATCATTGCCACATGGGAAGTCCTTATTCCTACAGCAAAACCACCTATCCCCCTACTACCACGCCCAGGCACCGGAATACGTCCGCGTGCTTCTCCGTCCACACCTGAAGCTCCCGGCTCAAATTCAGTTATCGTTCCCTGAATCAGAAGATCTGCTCCTTCTATTTCGCCAATCTTTGCCGCAGTCTCTATCTTAACGCGGCCAGAGGCTCCAAGATCCTGCTCCTGAATCACATCGCCCAATGCCTGTCTTTCCAGAACAATAAAACGATTAGTAGCGAATAGGGCATTTGACAGCATTTCAGCCATGCCATCTCCAATTTGACCTGTTGACCTACCCTTAGCCGACTTGTCCACAAATCTCGATACCGCGACCCTTGCTTTGGGTCCCATTGCATCCTCCTGTTGGGCCTGATCAATGGTTTGCCCTCCTGTTTGAGTCCCACGGGCCTTGGGAGGAATCACTTGTGCCATTGCAACATTGACTATTAAAAAAGCAGTAAAGGTTAGAAAGATAAGATAAAAATTGGCTAATCTCTTAAACATAAGAGTTCACCTCCTTTAATGATTTATGGTGCCGGAAAATGATTTTTAGAGTAGTTGGTTTGAACAAACTTTAAATTTGAATATTTTGACGAAATTCTTTAAAAAATATTCAAATTTTTTTAAGGAATAATTAATGGAGGCAGACAGGTTATGACCTATACGGAGAAGGAGATGGAAAGTTTATCAAATTACTGGCGACACTCTTTAACTCTGCCCCCTCTTTTCTTTTTGTAACATTCTAATATCAAAAAGAATTTTAAAAGTCAATAAGAAAAATTTCACATATTGCAGCCAATCCTATTATAAGTTTTTCACCTATTCTGGCGGGCGAGCTCAAACGGGAAATCAAACCCCGTTTTCTCTTAAAAAGGAGCCGCCATAATTTCCGTAGTTTCCCCCCATGATGGTTTGGTTCTGTTGTGACCTTCAGTGGGTTTTTCTAACAGGGTGTAAAAAAACTTCTATTGCAGTCCGGACTATTCCAATGTTAATCTCACTTAAAATGGGAAGAGAAAGTCGAAAAATTGATCAAAAAATCAATACAAAGGTCGAATAGATGAAACGTTACCCCATCCCATGTGGCAAGAGGACAATCTACCTTGAGATCCCAGATCATGTTCCGGTGCAATGGGTGGAATCTCATGAGGTGGCTCCGGTCCCGGATGTGAAAAGGGCGGTTGGGGAGGCGCTTAATCAACCCATCAGCACCCCCCCGCTCAGGGATCTGGTAAGATTCGGTCAGAGGGTAGCCATCATTGTCACTGATATCACCCGTCAACTTCCCGAAGAAATTATCCTTCCACTCCTTCTTGAAGAACTAAACCGGGGAGGAATACGAAACCGGAACATCACCGCGGTCGTGGCCACAGGGACGCACCGCTCCAACACCGCTGAAGAACTGAGGGAAAAGTTCGGAGGGGTAGTTGACCAAATCACCTTCGTCAATCATAACGCTTATGATTCTAAGGAACTTCTCTATTTGGGTAAAACCAGCAATGGGGTACCTCTGATTTTTAATCGCACTGTAGCTGAGGCAGACATCCGGATTTCCACCGGGGTGATTGAAACCCACCTCTTCGCTGGTTATAGCGGTGGAGTAAAAAGCATT
>CAKZKY010000085.1 GCA_937124575.1 uncultured Pseudomonadota bacterium
CAGCCATTTGTTTTGTCAACTTGCGACCCCGCAATCCCACCGTGGAGATCGCGGTCTTATAGATTCTTAAAGTTTAAATCTGAGAATCTCCTTCCAAGCCCATGAAATGAGGGACTCTCTCGTCCCCTCCCTCTCCTCGCTGAGACTGTGCCGCAATATGAAAAAAAACGATCTTTTAAAAAGGGAGAGGCGGTTGGGTGAAAAAGATTTAGAGCGGTTACCTTTAGCCATTCAAATTCACGCATACCGACCTCATGAAAACATTCGACTTTATAATAAAAGCGATGACTCCCATAATCTAAAAGATCCGCATTCTAAATCTTTAGAACCCGATTGCCTCTCCGACTTTATTTGCGATTATGACACGGTCTCGCCGGGGAGAGAGAAAGGGTGTAGGAAAATTTCAAACATCTTTGTCTCGTCTTATGTTCAAATTCTCTCGTCCTCGTTAACGATAAGACCATGAGACTATTGGACAACCCGACTATGAACTCCGAACTGCAATTGATATAACCGATAATAGAGCCCTTTCTTCGCCATCAACTCCCAGTGGGTACCCGTTTCGCGCACCCTTCCTTTGTGAAGCACGATAATCCGGTCTGCATGCTGGATTGTAGAGAGACGGTGTGCAATGACAATGGCCGTCCTCCCTTTTAGAAGCCTTGCCAATCCTTCCTGGATGAATCGCTCGGTCTCCGGATCGACATGGGAGGTGGCTTCATCAAGAACGAGAATCTTCGGATTGGCATAGAGAGCTCTTGCAAAAGCCAAAAGCTGTCGTTGCCCTGCAGAGAGAACCTCTCCCCCTTCTCCAACTCGAGTCTGATATTGATCGGCCAATCGCTCAATAAACTTATCCGCATTCACCACCCGGGCCGCCTCCTTTACCCTCTCACCATCTGCTCTCTGGTCTCCCAATCGGATATTCTCCTCGATATCTCCTGAAAAGAGAAAAGTGTCCTGCATCACCAGACCGATCTGGTACCTCAGATCCGAGATCTCCCTCTGTCGGATATCAATTCCATCGATCAGGATTTTGCCCTCCTGCGGTTCATAAAACCGTTCAAGGAGATAGAGGAGCGATGTCTTTCCCGCACCTGTCGCTCCGACAATGGCAACGGTTTCACCCTCTCGGACGGAGAAAGAAATATCCTCAAGAACCCGATCTTCTCCATTATAGGAAAAGGAGACTCTTTGAAATTCGATATTCCCTCTGATCGCTCCCCGAATTGGCGAAAGAGGTGTCTGAATCTTCTCCTCCTGATCGAGCAGCCCAAAAATTCTCTCCAACGATGCCAGGGCTGACTGCATGATGTTGTACTTTTCTGAGAGGTCCCTTATGGGTTGAAAAAACATCCGAATATAAGAGAGAAAGGCCACAAGAACGCCGAGACTTATCGCCTCCTGGATTACCCTACCTCCTCCATACCAGATGAGGAGACCCGTAGCACCTGTACTCAGAATTTCAACAAACGGAACGAAGAACGCATAGATGGTAATCTGCCTCATATTGGCAAGGTAATGAGCCTTATTGATCTTCTCAAATCGCCTTTCGTTCTCTTTCTCTCTTCGAAAGAGTTGAACAACACCGATGCCTGAAAAATTCTCTTGCAAAAAACTGTTCATCTGGGCAACCTTGAAACGGATTTCCCGGAACGCATCCCTTGCCAGGCGGCTGAAGATGAGAGTCGTAACGAAGATCAAAGGAAGGACGGAAAGGGAGAGAAAGGCCATCCCCTGATGGAGGTGAAGAAGGATGGCAATAATCCCGATCAGGAGGATGATGTCTTTGAAAAGGTTGACGAGCACCGAGGTGAACATTTCATGGACATTCTGAATATCATTCGTGAGACGTGTGACCAACCTCCCTACAGGATTTCGGTCGAAGAAAGTAACGGGAAGTCTCTGAAGGTGAGAGAAGACTTTCATCCTGAGATCGTGCATCATCTTTTGGCCTGCCAATTCCATGGCATAGACCTGAATAAAATTGAATCCAAAATGGATGGCCAGGATCAATATGATGAGAATTGCAATGCGGAAAACCCCTTCAATATCGCTTCTTCTCAAATCGTTGCGGTCTTCTCTCTTCAGCTCTTTCAGCCGGTCAAAGGAGATGAAGCGGTAAGGACCGCTCCTCTCAAAAGAGGTGGGATATTTTTCGAACAGGGCCATCTCCTCTGGCCTTCGGGGGATAAAGAGGTAGTAACGTTTCTCTGAGAGCAGGCCCGCTTTTTGGAAAAGGGCCGATTCCTTGGGATCCATGCGCCTCAATATCTCGGCCGGAAGGAGATACCTGCCCCCCTCTGCCGTTGAAATGAGATCGTTTTTAAACTCATGGAGGAAACGCCTCTCTATGGTCGAACCGTCTCCACGCAGGACGACCTCCCTTGCTGAATTGATGATATATCGGTCAATTGCCTCTTTGGTCAGGTAGGGAATGACCAGGTCAAGGCCTGCCATGATTAAGACAATAAAGAGAGAGAGGCTCATCAGAAGCCAGTACCTTTTAAGAAAAGCTCCCAATCGGACCATCAGCTTCAGGTCGTAGGGCTTTCCCAACTTCCCCTCTTCCATATATCCAAAATCAGCGTACATCACTAAACCCCTGTATGAGGAGCACTCTGTTCGAGGAGCACTTCGTTTAATGTTGAAGGTTAAAGAGTTTGCCTTTAACCTCACCCCTCAAGTTCTCCATCGGAGAACACTCCTCTCTCCTCTATCGACTTTCTCTCTCCAGTTCTTCCTCCATCTCTCTTTCACGATAGAGGTTGGCGTAGATCCCACCCCTCTCGAGTAGGCTCGCATGGTTGCCCATCTCCGCAATCCTTCCCTTTTCCAGGACAATGATTCGATCTGCCCGTCGAAGCGGTGCAATTCGATGAGTGATGAGAAGGCTTGTCTTTCCCTTGAGAAATTTTTCCAATCCTTCGAGGATTCGCTCTTCTGTCTGGATATCAACAGAAGAGAGTGCATCATCGAGAATGAAGATCGGTGGGTTCATCAGGACGGCCCGGGCAATGGTAACCCTCTGTCTCTGCCCGCCCGAGAGGGTGATCCCCTTCTCACCGATCACGGTATCCATACCCGATGGAAACTGAGCCATTTCATCATAAATCTGAGCCACTCTGGCAGCGGCCTCCACTTCTTCACGGGAAGCCTCCGGTTTTCCAAAGGCAATATTCTCCCTCACCGTATCAGAGAAGAGAAAGGTGTCTTGAGGGACATAGCCAATGGCTTCTCTCAATACCTTGAGAGGAATGCGATGGATTTCAATCCCGTCAAAAAAGATAGAACCCTCTGGAGACTCCATCATTCGGGCTAACAGTTGGCATAAGACGGTTTTACCCGATCCTGTCCTTCCGACAATGACCACCTTCTCTCCCTCACGGATATCTAAATGGATATCTTCAAGAAGCGGAACTTCCCCATTCCCGGACGATACGGTCAGGCCCTTTATCTCAATTCTACCCCGAAGTGGTCCGGAGTAGACCGCTTCTGATGTATCGGAAATTTCAGGTGACTCATTGAAAATCCGATTAATGCGCTCCATTGAGGCAGCTCCCCGCTGAATCATATTGATCGCCCACCCCAGTGCCATCATGGGCCAAGCCAGCATCCCGAGGTAACTCATAAAGGCAACGAAATCTCCGGTGGAGATGGATTGAAGAATGGTCAGCTTTCCGCCCAAATAGAGGACGATCGCCATGGAAAGGTTGGACAGAAAAAGGAGAAGGGGGAAAAACATCCCCCATATCCGGGTCACACCGACATTCTTTTTCACATATTCCTGGCTTAGCAGTGAAAGTTTTTCTCTCTCCACTTCCTCTTGGACATAGGCCTTCACCACACGGATGCCAGCGATGGACTCTCGCACCCTCTCAGTGAGCCGGGCAAAGGACTTCTGAAGCGCTTCATAACGATCATGAATCGTCCGGCTGAAAAAGAGCGTGATGACCGTAATCAATGGCATGGGAAGGACCGCATAGAGGGTCAGCATGGGATGGATGTAGACCATGAAAAAGAGGGTCAGGATACCCAGGATGATCGTATCCACGATAAAGACCAGACCCAATGCCATGGCCATCCGGACCGACTCAATATCATTGAGGGCATGGGCCATCAAATCGCCGACCTTGGTCCGAGAGAAGTAAGAGGGAGAGAGAGTCTGAAGGTGCCGGACAAAACGATCCCGCAACGATTTCTCCATCCGGCGCGAGGCACCTAAGAGGAGATACCTCCAGACATATCGGAAACCCCCGATGCCCACGGCCAGAATGAGAATCTGTAATCCGTAGAGGAGAAGATGATCCGAGGAAATTTCACCCGCGGTGAGATCGTCAATGGCGTGCTTGATCACACGCGGGATGAGGAGTTGGAGGACATCAACGATGAGAAGGGCTCCCAACCCAATCAGGATCCGCCATCGGTTCTGAATCAGGTCTTCCTTCAGTGTTTTGAAAGACTTCATTCGCTTCCTCTATTTTTTAATCTAATCGACCCATTTTAAAAAAGTCAACGCGATGGCGGACAAACCCTTATAGGTAGAACTTCTTAAACTTCTGTGGAATAGAGGCGGGATTTAAATAGAATTTGGTCTAAATAGAGGGCGACAAGCCATTGGGTAGAGTTCTACCCCAAATCGGATCGATCATTGTAATGGGAATCTGGACTTAGAATTTGGCTAAGGTATTCGTATCTTGAGTTTAAATGCTTTCAGATTTGAAATTTCCTACCATACCAGAAACGGCTTGGGGCCAGACCATATCAAACCGACTTCTCTTGACTTAATTTCACAACCTGGATGGCCTGAGGACCTTTGGGCCCATCTGAAATTTCGAATTCCACTTCCTCTCCTGCACGAAGTGACTTAAATCCCTCCCCTGTAATTCCCGAATGGTGGACAAACACATCATCTCCATCCGCCCTCTTGATAAAACCATATCCCTTCTTCTTATCAAACCATTTCACCATTCCCTTCGCCAAGCCAATGCCCTCCTTTGTTAAAGGAATATTCTGGCGGATTTGATAACACTAATCAAAAACCATGTCAATATATTGTCACGATGGGTTTCGTGTAGCCAGATAAACTCCTATCAGGATCATCCCTCCACCCATCAAGGTGATCCATTGAACCTCTTCATGAAGCATGAAATAAGCTCCGATCAAAGTGACAAAGGGCTCCAGATAGAGGTAAATCCCAACAACACCGGACTCCCTCTTCTCAAGGGCCGAATACCAAAAAAGATAACCCAATCCGGAGCAGAAGATCCCTAAAAAGAAGATACCTGCCCAGGTCATGAGGGAGAGATGGGCGAGGTTGCCCCACTCCCCTATTAATAGGGAGAGGGGAAGGACGATCAGGCATCCCGACATCATGATGGCCGTGACCGTGGCCAAAGGCGGAAATCGCGAGATAAAGCCCTTTCCTCCAATCGTAAAAGCAGTCCACGCTAAGGCGCTGGCCAGTATCAATAAATCTCCAAAAGTCGATGCCAAACGAAAAAGAGAGAGGGAGAAGATCCCCTTTGAGATGATCAAAAAGACTCCGCAAAAACCCAAGAAGATTCCAGAAATTTTCCTGGGCGTAATCGGTTCACCAAGAAAAAACCGTGCTGAAAGGATGATGAGAATCGGATTGACCGCAATGATCCACCCTGTATGGATGGCCGTCGTGTAGAGAAGCCCATAGGCTTGAAGAAGCCCCAATCCTGAGACCCCTAAAGAGGCAAGGATGAAAATATGAATCCACTCCCGAGGAGAGAAAATGTTTAAAATAGCTCTTCCCCTGGCCAATTGAAAAAGAATCAGCAGCAAAGCGCCGATTGCATAACGGAGTGTTAGCAGGGTGAACGGATGGACTTCCCTTAGAGCGATTTTGGTGGCGATGAATGAAATACCCCAAAAAACCACCGCAGCCAGTGCTTGCCACGACATGATGAAATCCCCTCTCTTCTAAAAATCTCTTAATATCTATCACAAATGGATAAAAATTTCACTTGACCTTTACGAAATTGTTTGGTAACAGTTTCATCAAAACATTTTCGAATATAACAATTTTCTCAAACACTGTTAGAAACGCTTCGCAGCGACAAGCAACAGGGCTTTCGAACGGGGTCAATGAAAGGAGGAAAAAACATGGAAGCTCAGAAAAGCAAAACGACTCTTGGGATTGACGAAAACATTGAAGCTCTGCTCTGTTATGTTCTGGGATGGGTGACTGGGATCGTCTTTCTGGCTCTCGAGAGGGAGAATAAGTTCGTGAGATTTCACGCCGCCCAATCCCTTGCTGCTTTTCTCCCTCTCTTTGTCATTTTGATCATTGTTGGGGTAATCCCCTTTATCGGATGGGTCCTTTCCCTGATTATCTCGATTTTTTCATTGATCCTCTGGCTCTTCCTGATGTTCAAGGCATTTAAGGGTGAGAAATATAAACTGCCTGTCGTGGGAGACTTCGCCGAAAAACAGAGCGGCCTTTAATCCTATAATCCGGAAAAGGTTAAATATATACCGGGGGTCAAAAAATTAAAACTACCTCTAAAAATGCCGTTCTGGCGAAGGCCGGAATCCAGTAATTTCAAAACCTTCTGGGTGCCGGATCACATCCGGCATGACAGAGAAAGTACATTTATAAACGGACCCCAATTAATAGAATGAAAAACCCTCCTCCTCAAAATCGGGGTCAAAGGTAAAGGCCTGATGACCCCTCCGTCGTCTCATCACAATGAAACTCGCACAATCTGCCAGACTCACCCCCCGTGTTCCGATTCTTTCCAGCTCTTTTTCAGCGTCCTCGTGCAGCTCTTGATCAATCCATTCGAGATCAAATGACTTCACTTCCTTTAAAAAGCGGGCGGCTGTGGGGCATCCCAGTCTTGCCTGCAATAACGCAGCGCTTTCCACTAAGATATAATTATGAATCAGAAAGGTCTCCCCTGCCCTCAGGGCACCATCAAATTCCTTAAACGCCGTAATGGAATCAGGATCGGCCTTGTCGGACAAAGCATAGAGCGCCGAAGTATCCGGTGGGATCATTTCTCAAAGACCTCCTCGAGACATGTTCATGTTGATCAGATACAGGCCTTGATGATGCAGCAATTCATAGAGAAATTCCTTTAAATTTGAGATTGCTTAAGCATACCTTCCTCGTACATGAGGGAACATGTAACGTTATGATATCATATGTCAAGAACCTTTAACTTAAATTGTGCGATTCAAGCTGTTAAGGGTAATTGCTCCAAAAGGTTTTCGGTCTTCCCACCATATGAGGGTGGGAAAATCGCTCAATTTGGGTTTAATAGATTGGAATAAGGTTTCCCTTTTTTCAGGCATGATGGAATTAAAAAAAGTCTTGACAATCTTTAAGATGGAATCTATTGTTTTTTGTAGTATTTTGGATATTTGGGCAAGTCGGTATGGCTTTGGAAGCAGGGGAGCAAAAAGCTCAAGGCTGCCTAACATAATCCTGAATCATGCGTGAAAAGTATTACGAAATGACAATATTATCAATAGAAAACCTTGATAAAAAGCCTCAAAAAAGGTATATAGGAGCCTTAAAGAATCACTCGCCAAAAACCTACCCTTTAGTTAGGTTTTTAAACCATGCAATATGGCCCCAAAAAACTTATTTTAAAATTCGACGGAAAGAATCTTACCCACTTTGGAGGAGTATATCTTCTCCATCTTTTCTTCAAACAGATAGAATTACGTCATCAATTATCTCAAAGACTCATATTTTCGCAACGCAACAACCGCTACACTGCTGCCGAGGAAATGTTAGCATTAATCTATCCAATCTCCTTAGGCCTGGGACG